>CALFAC010000110.1 GCA_937927935.1 uncultured Bacillaceae bacterium | reverse complement strand
AAAGACCGGAAGCTCCGGTCTTTTTTTGGCTGTGCTATCTTCCCTCAACCACCTCTTTAAAGATTTGATAGGAGCGGATCTGTTTATCCTGGTCGTAGATATAGGTGACAGCCATAATTTCATCCACGTTATATTTGGCCTGAAATTGGGTGAACTGCTGGCGGATGGATTCCTTGCTACCCACAAAAGTCATTCTAATCTTTGATTCAATTTCTGCCTTTTCCTGTGGGGTTAAGAGTTGATCAATGTTATCGATGGGAGGTGCAAGAAGCTTGTGCTCTCCTCTGCTTATGTTTAAAAAAAGCTGCTGCATGGTGGTTAATTCACGCATAGCCTCCTCATCGCTCTCTGCAGCGATCACATTTAAGCAGACGATCATGTATGGGTCAGCCAAATACTGGGAAGGCTGAAACTCCCGCCGATACACTTCAATCGCCTCTTCCATGTAAAAGGGGGCAAAATGGGAGGCAAAAGCGTAAGGTAGGCCCAACTTGGCTGCCAGTACCGCTGAATCGGGGGTTGAGCCTAAAATGTACAGGGGTACTTGGGTCCCTATGGCAATGTTGGCTTTTACATATCCTTGTACCTCTTCAGGGCCAAAATAGCGCAGTAAATCCTGTATATCTTTTGGGAAGGAATGAACGGAATCATGATCATGGGATCGCCTTATGACACTGGCCGTTAACATATCAGTTCCTGGCGCACGCCCCAAACCCAGATCTAACCGATCGGGATAAAGATGGGCCATGGTGCCAAACTGTTCAGCCACCACCAAGGGGGAATGGTTCGGCAGCATGATTCCGCCCGAGCCCACCCGGATCTTTTTCGTGTGTTCCAAGGTATGTTTAATCAAAATCACCGTGGCCGCACTGACCAAGGTGGGCGTATTATGATGTTCCGCAATCCAATAGCGCTTGTACCCCAGCTCTTCAACAGCTTGGGCCAAGCGAACCATATCATCAATCGCCTCTTTGGGCCCCTGCCCCTGCCGGATCGGGCCCAGGTTTAATACCGACACCGAAACGGGTGTATCCACCATGATTATACCCCCCCTTAAATCGACCTGTTGGCCAAGAACATCTTGACCATTTCATACGGGTGAAACGAAGTGCCATCCTTGTCATGAACATTATAGCGTTTCAAACCCTGAAGATGTCATACGTTGACGGTACTGTTGTAACAGCTCGTCCACTTCAGCTAATGTCAATTGGCCTTTTATTGCCGCAAGGCGTCCTTCCACGACCAACTGTATCGCCTGCTTCAAGGTGGAAGTCATGGCCTGTTGGGCCGCTAGCCATTCCCGTTCATAATGGGCTTTCCACTGCTTTTCCAGATCAGCTAAGAAACGGTTTACCCGCTCTTTTAGCACCTGCTCTAGTTCCTCTCGCATCTTCTCTTTACCGCCCTGCTCAAAAAACTGTTTAGGCTGCTTAAACTGTTTCAACGCGTGAGCCAAGCGTGGATCGTTTAAGCTGGTCCAGTCGTGCTGATCCTCAGGCTGGTCGGCACTAAAATCAACCGTTGGAATGTGCTGGATGGAAAACCCTTCCTGTTTTAAGCGGCTGACCCACTGATCCACTTCCCGGCTGATCAAGTGGTTGATCTTGTTCTCCAATCGGAGGCCACAAGCTTTCAATTCATCTTGGAGACGGCGGCTGATGTTAAATAACAGTTCATCTAGACACTGGTTTAATTTGGACTTAAGACCGCTGCGGTTGGATAAAACAGCTGGATGAAACACATCATCCACGTAACGTTTAAAATTGAAAAAGAGCCGCTGGTTGATATAGTAAATCTGCTCAGCAATCTCATTATTCAATTCAATCAAACAGGAAGGATAGTTAGCCTCATCAAGCTGATTGATCCAGCTCCTGCCCCACTTTAAGATGGCCTCCTCTGGGTTCTCATTTCTAACCAGGGCCTGCTCCGCTTCTTTACGCAGTTCGATTAAAAGATGAAAACCTTGTTTCAAATCGGCCTCGACCTGGGCTTTTACCCCTTCGGCCAACTCATTTTTTAGGAAGGAGAAAAAGGTTTGCCTAAAGTGGTTAAAACCAGCATCCTCTCCCGAAAGAGCCTTTAGACTGGAGACAGGGAGGAGACGGATTTCTCGAAGGCCAGAGCGCTGCAGCTCCTTTTTTACATGTTCCAAGACAGCGGCCAATTCTTCATCTGAACCGGCCAAATCGGCGGCGTTTACCACAAAAAACATTTTATCCAGGGCAAACTGTTCCTTCACCCGGCCCAACTGGTCTAAAAAGTTGCGGTCGGCCTGGCTAAAAGCATGGTTATAGTAAGTGAGATAAATGATCACATCCGCTTCTTTCAGGAAGTTAAAAGTGACATCGGTGTGCCGGGCATAGATGGAGTCGGCCCCTGGTGTATCAATAATTTCCAATCCCAAGCGGGTGAGGGGTACATCCAAATGGCCGGTAATGTCTTGGACAAAACAGGCCAACCGTTCATCAGCCACATAGCCCGTGTACTCGTCATGGTTAAGCCTCAAGGTTTGACCCAAGTTTTGATAAGCTGTTTCCCATCCTTTGGCACAAGCGGTCAGAAAAGCATGATCTGCCCTTAGTCCTGAAGGAAGTGTGGCCGGATCAAGATCGTGCACTTGCCGGATGGCATAAAGGATGTTATCCCGTTCTTTAAGGTTAAGCCGTTTAAGGCTGGTTCTAATCTGCTCCAGCATCTGTTCTTCCGTCTTCAAGCGGACCAAATAGGTGCCGTCAGGATTGTCGGCAGTGGGCGGAACAATATAGTTGACGGCAGCTGTGGTGGGATGGGGCGACACAGGCAAAACAGCGTCGCCCAACAGAGCGTTGGCAAAGGATGATTTACCGGCACTAAACGCCCCAAACAGACAGACTCTAAACCGGCGGTGCCGGATCCGCTCCGCCTTTAACCGCCACTCCTTGGCCAGAGGCTGAAGAGGGGGCACCTGCTCCACCATTTGGGCTGCCTCTTGATAGACGTTAGCTAAATGGGTAAACTGGCCAATATCCTGGGGAATCTCCGCTTCTTGTTCCCGTGTCTGGTAAGAAGCGTGGTTACGCCCATTGGGCTGAGTATCCCTATACTTCCTTTCGTCCGTGTTGGCGGCTTTTTCCAGTACAGGCTTCACCATCAGTTTAATGTTGATGGCCGCCTGTTCTTCATCGGAAAAGTGAGGCAGCTTGATCCCAGCGATGATCTGTTCACTGGCTGACCGTTTCGCTTCAATCTCCTCATCCAACTGGTTCAGCTTTTCATCTTCTTGCAAAAGCTGTGCATACCAGTGAGCGTCCTGTTGAGACTCAAAGCGTTGCTTTCTTTCATCAGTTAAATAGTGATCCAATTTTTCAAGGAGCTCTTCTAACTTTTGGCGGTATAAGCCATTGATGGTTTGCTTCAATTCATCGAGATAGACATAGACATAATCCCGCGACACCCCATTGGTGCGTATCCGGCTAGTTACCCACTCCTCTGAAAAGGTTACCTTCCAATCCAACAGAGAGGTGAGCAATTGCTGATTATCTATACCGTACCGGGAAAGGGTCGAACGTAGGGCATCTTTAATATGCCACTCAATTTGCGCCTCTATCCTCTGGGTCAGATCAGCATAAAAGGCTTGTCGGCGGCGGGTGCGCTCCTGCTCAGTCTTTTTACCGGAAAAAAGCAAGCCCACCTTAAAATCTTGCTGGTAACTTTCAATCATCTCCCGGGCCAGTTGGGTGGTGACGTACGGTGTCACAATGGCATTTTTTAATATATCTTGGACCGTCGTGATGAGCTCCTCTCTGATCCTCTCCGGTGCCTGGAGGGAAGCGAGGTAAGCCTCATATTTAGCAGCGCCGTCCTCACCCAGCTTTTCCATCAGGATAGCTTTCCGCTTTAAAATCGTCTCTCTAGCTTCACTTTGCTCTTCCAGAAGATACTCTCGATGCTGGTCGAGGAGAAGCTGCAGACCGTGTTTAAAATGACGCGTTAATAGATACTCTTTCTCTTCCCCGCACGTATTAAGCAGTTGCTCTAGGGTTGAGAACATGTTAAAGGGATGATCCGGTTCTTTTAATGAAGTACATAATAGACCATCGACGGCCAGCCCCCACTCCCTTAAGCCAGCATAGAGGCGGGATAGATAGGCATCAAGTCCCCCTGCAGGATCACGATGTTTGTCAATCTGATTAATCACCAGATATAAGTACTTCCCTCGTTCTTTTAAACGTTTTACAAAAGAAAAATTAACTTCCGATTGGACATAGTTATAGTCGGAGACAAAGATCACCACATCAGCCAAATGTAAAGCAGCTTCAGTGGCTTGTTGGTGTCTGGGATCTGTCGAATCGATACCGGGGGTATCCAACAACACAACGCCTTGAGCCAAGAGCGGATGGGGATAATTAATTTCCACCTGTTTAACCTCATCCCCATCGGTACAATACCTTTTCCAGTCTTCCAGCTGGTCAATATCCAGGGTTAGGGTGGCACCTGAAGTAAGGTAAACGTTTGCCTTGGGTTCCCCATAACGAATGGCCACCACATTGGCACTGGTTGGAATTGGGTTGGATGGAAGTATCCTCTCTCCCAACAATGCGTTAATCATGCTTGATTTTCCTGCTGAAAACAGGCCGCAGAAGCCGATATGGAGCGTTTGCTCCTGCCATTTCTTAGCGTATGCTTCCAACTTCTGAACAGTTTCCTGATCTCCGGTTCTCGCAATGTGCTCCTTTAGTTGAGCCAATGTTGGATCAAGTTGCATTTGATGCGGCACAGTTGTACTGATTGCGTTCATGAGCCTCTCCCTTTGTGTGTTCACAATCGCTTCTTAATTTTATTAACAGACACTATTATAGCACTGGTCAGCCGGGTAAGCATGTTCCAAGCCCATAAAGAAAAAACCAAGCATGGTCTCAATACATGGCCATGCTTGGCTGATCCGCAAACATTATGCTTATGTGCTTTACGGGGTGTGATCCAAACCCATCTCCAACTGGTTGGCGGTGTCCAAATCGATCACTTCTTGGGAGAGATTCACTTTTAGTATGTCGTTTTCTTTCGCCTCAGGTTGGGAGACGGAGATCATTTGCTCCTGTTGTACTGTTTCGTTTGCGTTTTGGAAATCGATTGCGGCTGCAACAATTCCGTGCTGGTTCACCCTGCCCAATGTTTTTAAATGAGCAGGAAGCACCAGCAATGTTTGATTGGACTGATTGTGTTTTCTCGCTGCCATTTTTTGCCGGACCACATCCAGCGGTGTATCCCCCACAAACAAATATTGATTATTTAACAGTAACCCCACCGACTGATCTTGGGGTTGGCTTGAGTCTGATAGAGGGATCACTTCCAGTTTAGCCTGGTTTACGCTAATGACAGATTGTTGTTCCAAGGGTTGGCTTTTTCCTTGCAGCTCCATATGGGAAGGCACATAATAGGGACTGCTGGTCTTGGCTGACAAGCGGGCTGCGCCAGAGACATGGTCGGTATGTATTTTGGTATCGATGACACATTTAATGTCGCCTCTCTGGCTATGGGCCAAACCCAAATAGTAATCAATATGGTAACAAGGGTCAATCACGATACAATCTTGGCCAGAGCAGATAAGATATGAGAGGCATCCTTTGGCAAGTCGATGAATCTGCCATACTTTGATGCCTTCATCAAAGCCAACCATCACCGGATGATAAAACTGGCCCCAAGCGATAAAGCCGCCCGCTAAATAACCCACATTGACGTTATCCCTCATCTTACGGGCCTGTTCTTCACACTGCTTCATCTCTTCACAGACAAAAATCACATCCTGCGCATTGGAAAAATCGGCCTGGCTTGCCCCCCGCTCCTTCACCTCTTTCAGCCGCTCACCTTGAAACACCCACTGCCTTTGTTTCTGCGTCGTCACTTCTTGAATGATAACGGTGCGGTCACCCTCCAGCTTTCTGGAGAGCTCCTCAACGCTGATGTTCTCCATAGACCAAGCTTCCTCCTTTTCGCCAATCTATCACTGTTATTATTTTCAAAAGGAGGAATTATATACTCTCCGCCTGTTCAGATTCCGTTTACCGCACCGTTTCATTCCATTAAATTTCGATAACCAGTCCCCCTTCAGCCAACATAATTGGCCCATCAAACTGGCTTTCAGCATATTTCACCAACTCCTGGTGATTGCCAAAGTGAGGCAAATGGGTCAAGAGCAATCGGCTCACCTCGGCTTCTTGAGCCAGTCGGCCAGCCATGGTGGCGGTCATGTGGCCGCTTTGTTGGGCTTGTTCTTCTTCATCATAAAAGGAGGCTTCACAAAGGAGAAGCTGGGCATTGCGGGCAAAGGAAACAAGAGATTCGCTCCAGGTGGTATCTGCCGAATACACCAGCTGTTTGTTGGAAACCGTGCTTTCAAAGCGCATGGCCAAACAGTAAGCGGGGTGTACCGTTGGGCAAAATGTGACTTGCCAAGGGCCGATGGAAAGCGGCTTTCCAGCCTGAATTGGTCTTCCTTCTGTCACCTCACGGTAGGTTAAGGTAGTAAATTTTTCCTGATCCTGGTCATGCCCATAGATGGGAAAAACACCTTCTCTTTTGCCTAACAGTGTATGGATCAAGAGGGCATACTGGAGGCTGCCCACGTCAGCCACATGATCATGATGGTAGTGGGACAAGATTAACGCATCCAGCTCGGGAAGCTCCATATAATTTTGCAGTTGAGCTAAACTGCCGCTGCCACAATCAATCAACAGTTTAAACCCCTCTTCTTCCAGGAGATAGGCGGAGGTGGCTGAATTTTTTTCCGGATAGGCCCCCCAATAGCCGATCACGCTCAGTTTCATTCCCCCAACTCCTTTAAACCAATGTAGACCTGGTGTTTTAAGTGGCTTGCAGCTGAACTAAACCACTTTTAAAACGATTCCCTTTCGATTCCATTTTATCATTAAACTCTATCATTAAATGAATTTAGTCATCCGACTCGTTTAGTTAAGAAAAAGTTGTAAGAAAAAAATAAGTCCGTTCCCGTTAAAGAACGGACAATTATGTATGAGCTTACTACTGCTCCTCCTGTTTATCACGATGGTGCTGTTTATCATGATGGTGATGGCAATCTTTATGTTTCTCTAAAATATAGCCATTCTGTTTAATCTGTTCCAGTCGCTGTTCCATATGCTTGATGATATGCTCACCTTTTTCCTTGCTGATGACACCATACTCTACGTATTTATTAATGAGCTTTTTCTTTTTGGCGAAAATGTCTTTATACAGTTTGCCAAGCTCTTTTTGCTGCTTCTGGGTGAGCTCCACCTGCATCTGTTGGTCGGCATGTTCTTCAGCGCCAACAGCAGCGGCTCCCACAATATTAACAAAGAGAAGAGCAAGGGCGAAGAACAGGATTAATCTTTTCATCGGTATCTTTCCTTTCTGTTAAGATTTACCTGCACGCTTATTATCCGCCCTGCTCTTCATATTTATTCATAAAAAGCTGTTCTTGGTGAAAGGCTGATCAGTAAACGGTTTGTTTTTGCAACCTTTTTGTTTTTGCGGTTTTTTATCCTGCCTCTTCTTTTGTTGAAGACTCGCTTTCCTCGCGATCCCGGATACGGTGAGCCAGACGGCTGGAAGCACTGGCGGCGATGCCACAGATTAAGTCATCTAAAAAGGTATTAATGCGCCCCCCTACTTTAGAGTCTAATGACTTAATAATCCCAATCTTTTCCTTATCAAGAAAACCGAAGGTGGTCACCGCAATGCTGCCGTAGCCTAAGACGGATCCCAACGCTAAAGTTTCATCGCATCCAAACAGGCTTTCATCACTTTCAACAATGCTTTGCAAAGGCTCTGATAACATTCTTTTTTCCGCTAACATATCCAGCTCAATGCCCACCAAAAGGGCATGTTGCACTTCTCGTTTATCTAAAACGGCCTCGACCGATTCAATGCATGTCGCCAGATCAAGCCCTTCATTATATGGGGCCTGCATCTCATAAACAATTTTAGCAATATCACTAACAGCTACTCCCCGCTTACGCAATAAGGAGCGGGCGGCCTCCTTAACCTCATTACTGTGTATACGGTTCGTCATCAGCAAACCTCCCTTTAAGTTTGCGCCACATTTAAAAAATGAGTAAAATGGGGCTATTGTATGGTACAATTTAAAAAATAGTTTGATGAGCCAAAAGGAGGGAACCCGAGATGAGGCTTGTAGCCGTCATCTACCCACCCAAAGAAGTGCAAGATGTCGCCAACTCGTTCCGCAAACGGTATGATCCCCTCTATTCCCTCATTGCTCCCCATATTAAATTAACAGATGTACTCCACTTGAGTGAGCATCAGGTACCCAACATCGTGAAACATCTTCATCAGGTTGCCCAGAGCACTGTCCCATTTAAAGTAGAGATTCATAAAGTGAGTCATTTTCATCCGACCAATAATGTGATTTACTTTGCCATTTTAGATAAGGAACCGCTAACCTTGCTGCACCAAAAAATTTACAACCCCAACATCATTGAACAGAAGCCGGCTTATGCCTATGTGCCCCATCTTACCATCGGCCAGAAGCTTTCCGATGATGAGCTTCATGATGTATATGGTCAACTGCGCATGCGCCATTTCCATTTCCAATTTACTGTGACCCAATTTCATCTTTTGCAGCAAATGGAGAATGAAAAGTGGATCACCTATCAGACGTTTAACCTTGGTTAAGGAAGCCTGTAAGGGAAAACAGACCCTCGAATGATAAACAAGAGTGGTAAGAGCGATCTTACACTCTTTTTTTGTGTCGCATCGCTTTCAGCTGCTCCACAACGTCTGTTCCAACCGGTTGAGACCCCAATTCGCCGTGATAAGGCTTATTCCCCCTCAGGCCATGAAAATCGGAGCCTCCTGTCGCGAGCAACCCGTACCGTTCAGCCAGGCGCTCATATTTGGCCACATCAGCGGGGGAATGATCCGGATGATACACCTCTAGTCCCCTTAAGCCTGCTGCCATCAAGGGGGGGATTATATCATCCCGGTCGTACAAGCCGGGATGGGCTAAAACGGGAATGCCCCCGTACTTTGTAATTAACTGAACGGCTTCCTTTGGTGAGATACGAGGGGTGGAGACATAGGCCCGACCGCCTTCGCCCAAATAAAGGTCAAATGCTTCTTGCACGGTATTAACTACCTTTTTATCCACCAACACTTGAGCGATATGGGGCCGCCCAATATTGCCATCAGGATTAGGTTGTCTGGCAGCCACTTCTTCCATGGTGATGGTAATGCCCAATTGATTGAGGCGCTGGATCAGTTGTTCATTTCGCCTGCGCCTTGCCTCGCGCAAATGGATCAATTCATCTTGCAAAGCATCATTCTCAAAATCAATGTAATAGCCTAAGACGTGGATTTCTTTACCTTGGTAACGGGTGCTGATCTCAATCCCGGGCAGCACCTCCAGGTTTTTTTGCCGGCCAGCCTGAAGCGCCGCTTCTATACCGGCAGTGGTGTCGTGATCGGTCACAGCAATGGCGGTTAAACCCTTCTCTTTGGCCAGATAGACCAACTGTTCGGGCTTAAGGCTGCCATCTGAGGCGGTGGTATGGGTATGCAAATCAATTGTGGCCATTAAACTCCTCCATCTCGTTCAAAATGCGAATCATGAGATCAGGTCGGTCGGTAACAATGCCGTCCGCTCCCCTCTCAATCAGGGTACGTATAGTCTCTTCCTCATTGATGGTCCAATAGAGGATGGGCATATTGAAGCGGTGAGCCCCATCAATTAAACGCTGACCTTGCAAATTAATAATATTGTATGCTGCTGGCAGTGCCAAAACATCGGCACGTGGCCGATACAAGCGGTCCAAAAATAACTTGTTAAGGAAGACAAAGCGTGTGGCTTCCTGTTGACCAGCAATCACGGGAATTTTCCCTTCAGATACCATTTGAAATTGCTGTATAAACTGATCGTTCAGGGAAGCTACTGCCACCTGTTCATGAAATCCATACTGATCAATCAAGTTCCACAACTTTTCAGCTAAAAGCTTCTCCACTGACTTCCCCTCAAGCACTTCACGAGGCAATACTTCTTCTTTCTCTTCCCCTTTTTCGCTGGGCACCTTCACATCAATCAGCAGACGGGCCTGGGGAAACTGCTGAAACACCTCTTCTAGCGCAGGGATGGTAATGCCTTGATTGCGGTATATATAATGGCCCCGAATATCTTGAAAGTGATAGGCGGCGTCCAGAGATTGTAATTGAGCCAGCGTTAACTCAGTCACCAACCCTTCCCCGTCTGTGGTTAAATCAACGGTTTCATTATGGATCACCACCAGATGGCCATCACGGGAAATTTGAACATCCAGCTCAATCATATCCACCCCAAGTTGCATGGCCCTTTCAAAAGCAACCAGTGTATTCTCTGGAGCAATGGATGCCCCTCCCCGATGAGCAATCACCAAGGGGTGATCCGTGTTCTGAAAGAGAGGATAGTCTGGCCGCTGGGGAAGTACCAATAAAAAGAGGGTTAAGTAACCTAACAAAACCAAAATAATTGCCGCTAGTCCTATTTTGATAAGCCGACCGCCCCGTTTAGGCCGTCGGCGCACGGGTACGCCAGTTGGTTGTACTTGTGTTTCCATTCCCCTAAAATTCCACTCCAATCTGCTTCCATCATAACGTTTCTCCTAAAAAAATAAAAGAGGAAAGGGGTGGATATGTTCACTTCCGCCTAATTGGACGAATACCATAAGCTAGAGTGACACTCTTCAAGAGGAGGAAAATCCATGTTGATTCACGTTGTGACCAGGGGAGAGCTGACAAGGGGAAATATCTGGTTGACCCTTGCTCAGCGCTATAGGGTTAATCTGGAGGAGTTGATCCAGATCAACGATCTGCCGGATCCAGACCGTCTGGTTATTGGTCAGGCTATTCTTGTTCCCACCCCCTACGTCCACATCGTTCAGCCCGGAGATACCTTGTGGTCCCTGGCCCAGCACTATCAAACCACGGTGGACGCTATCGCCAAAGAAAACCAGATTGCTGATCCGAGTCTCATTTACCCAGGGCAAATTTTGCACCTTCCCCGTCCTCCCATTGAGGTAAATGGTTACTTAATGAGCATGGGGCAACAGGGACAAAAAATTGTTCAGGAACTAGGAGGAGCCCTCACTTACGTGACCAATTTTAGCTATGAGGTGCAACCGGATGGAAGCTTAAAAAACATTGATGATGAGCCGGTGATCACCGAGGCCCGCAGGCAAGGTGTACTGCCTTTGATGTGTATCACCAATACCGTTGAAGGGCGCTTCGATTCTAACATTGCTCGGGATGTTTTGAACAACGAGGGGGTGCAGAACCATTTAATTGACAACGTAATGGAACGTTTGCGAACCAAGGGGTACGGGGGCCTAAATGTTAACTTTGAATATGTTTACCCTGATGACCGCCTGGCCTATAATCAATTTTTGCAACGACTCAGCAAGCGGATCAGTCCGGATGGATTTATGCTCTCCACCGCGATCGCCCCAAAAGTTCGGGCTGATCAGCCCGGTTTGCTGTATGAAGCCCACGATTATCCTGTCCACGGAGAATTCAATGATTTCACCGTTGTCATGACTTATGAATGGGGCTGGTCTGGCGGGCCCCCCTGGGCCATTGCTCCCCTTACTGAAGTGAGAAAAGTGCTCGATTATGCCGTTACGGCCATACCTAATCAAAAAATATTAATGGGCGTACCCACCTATGGTCGGGATTGGCCGCTACCCTATGTATCAGGTGAAACGAGGGCTACCACCATTAACTATAGAGGAGCTTTACAGAGAGCGATACGCTATGGGGCCGAAATCAGTTACCATCCTGAGTATCAAGCCCCTTACTTTCGTTACACCGATGAGGAAGGTAAAGAGCATGAAGTGTGGTATGAGGATGCCCGCAGCATTGCGGCCAAATTAGAAACGGTGAAACAATATGGCTTAAGGGGAGTAAGTTATTGGCAAATCACCATTCCCTTTAAACAAAACTGGGCCCTGCTCCAAAGCCGGTTTACCATTATCAAGCGATTAAAAACAGAATGAATCAAACTTCCTCTGAGAAAAGGGATAGAGGAGCAAAAGAAAATGATCCGCTGCAGACATCTTTTCTGCGGCGGCAGACATTTTTCTGAGACAGATGAAAATATAATCCAAGTTTTAAATCAGTCGATCAATGTGACGGCCGTGGAGTTTGCCCCTTTTATCCCCCCATATCCCCTTCGGATAAGAATATTCTGTCATTTTCGGCCTTGATTGGTCCTTTTTCAGCCTTTGGCTTTTTTGCTTTAACCGTATTTTATTCTGATTCAAGCTGGAAGCCAAACGATTTAATTGGGATCGCTGAACGGGTCTCACCTTTTCAACATAGCGGGGGGCCATGGAGGAAAGCTCCCGGACATCCTCCCTATAGGATACATAGGGTGGATAATAACCCATATTTTTTCACTCCCAACACCAGAGGCAGCGCCTGTGGCATTCTTCCTATACTAAATATATTCCTCCTTACCCCCCAAAAGAAACCCCATTTTAACGGCAATCCTTACCTGGGCAAACGCACATATAAGCCGCCGCAACCGCCAATTTCGGTTAAAATCTAGATTCCCCCTAAAATATGGAAACCGGAATCCACATGGATGATCTCCCCAGTTACTCCGCTGGCTAGATCGCTTAAGAGATAGAGAGCTGTTTTACCGACTTCTTCTTGAGAGACGGGACGTCTCAGGGGCGCTTTCTCCTCAATCACCTTAAAGATGCTGTTAAAATCTTTTACCCCTTTGGCCGCCAGCGTTCTGATGGGACCGGCCGAGATGGCATTCACCCGAATATTTTTGGGGCCGAGATCATTGGCCAAATACCTGACAATGGCATCGAGGGAGGCCTTGGCGATTCCCATCACGTTATAGTTGGGGACCACCCGTTCACCGCCAAGGTAGGTTAAGGTGACAATGCTTCCCCCCTCGCTCATTAAGGATTGAGCTTCTCTCGCTACGGCCACCAAAGAGTAGGCGCTAATGTCCTGAGCCAGATGGTAGCCATCCCGGGAAGTGTTCACAAATTCCCCCTGCAGTTCTTCCGTTTTAGCGTAAGCGATACAATGGGCCAAACCATGAATCACGCCCACCTCAGCCTTGATCTGGCTAAATGTTTCCTTTATTTGTTCATCATCGCTCACATCGCAGGGTAATAGGAGGGTATCATCCCGTTCAAGGGTTTGAATCAGCTCTTCCACATTTTTTTTCAGCCGTTCGCCTTGATATGTAAAAATTAAACGGGCACCAGCCCCGTGGAGAGCCTGGGCGATTCCCCAAGCGATGCTCCGCTTATTGGCCACACCCATCACGACATATGTTTTGCCTTCCAGTAACTGATTCATAGAAAGCCTCCTCAATATGAATGACTGTTAAGATCTGGTCTTAAATATATGGATCATTATATCATGTTTTCCAATCTGATGACTAGCATTTGAAGCGGGGTTGGTGTAAGATGCAAGGGGAAACGCTTTTGCTATTAATCTCAAACGAATGATAGGATGAGCACGATGGCAAAAGAAAAATCGATCTGGCAACGTCTTGATTACGGTCTGCTTTTTATTCTCCTGCTTCTGTCCATATGCAGCATGGCCGCCATCTACAGTGCCACTCATACCAACACAGTCTACGGGCAATACTACTTTTTAACCAGACAGGCCATCTGGTACGCCATTGGCTTTGTGGCTTTATTTATGATGCTGGTGATTGACTACCGTCAATTAAAACACCTCTCCATTCCGTTATATCTCCTGGGCATCATCATGCTGGTTTTAGTCTTTTTATTTGGAGAGGAAAGCAAAGGCGCACAGCGCTGGCTTAGCATAGGTGGCGGCTTTAACCTGCAACCCTCTGAATTGATGAAAATATTTCTCATTATAGCTCTGGCCCATTTTCTGATATATGAACAGGCCAAACAGCCCGCGCCCTCTTTTAAATCGGATCTGTTGCTCACCATAAAGGCAGGGCTGATCACTTTTCTACCTTTCATTTTGATCTTACGGCAGCCAGACTTAGGTACCTCTCTGGTCCTGATTGCAGTATTAGGCATTATGCTCCTGGTGGCCGGCATCTCCTGGCGCGTTATTCTTCTTCTAGTCTTATTGTTTACATCCCTCATCATTGGCCTGATCTTCCTCTATTTCATTAACTTTGATTTATTCAGCAAGGTGATTGCCGCCCATCAATTGGAACGAATTTATGGTTGGCTGGATCCTTATGCCAGCCCAGGGGAATACGGCTATCAGCTGCTGCAAGCATTGATGGCCATTGGATCAGGCCATTTGACAGGAAAGGGTTTTGCCACTGGCGTACAGGCCAGAGGATACATTCCGGAGGTCCATACCGACTTTATCTTTGCCGTGATCGGTGAAGAGTTTGGTTTTATCGGCACCAGTATTTTGATCGCCCTTTACTTTATTCTGATCTACCGTCTTATTCAGATTGCCTTGTCCTGCAATGACACCTTTGGATCCTACATCGTGGGTGGCGTAATTGGCCTGATTGTGTTTCAGGTGTTTCAAAACATCGGCATGACCATTGGGCTGATGCCCATTACCGGACTGGCCCTCCCTTTTATCAGTTATGGCGGGAGCGCTCTTCTTACCAACATGATGGCCATGGGGCTTGTTTTAAATGTGCACATGCGCTCCAAATCGTCAATGTTTGACTAATTGGGCTAAGTAAATTCACTTTGCTTTAAGACAGGAGTGGCCAATTGAAGATGTTTGATATCATTGGCGATGTTCACGGCTGTTATGATGAGCTGATTCAATTGATGAAAAAGCTGGGTTACCAGAAGGTGGACGGGCTGTATCAACAGCCCAACCGGCGCCTCGTCTTTCTTGGCGATATTACCGACCGGGGCCCTCAGTCCATAGCTGCTTTACAGTTTGTCCTTCGCCATGTGGAAGCCGGCCTAGCCCTCTATGTGCCTGGCAACCACTGTGATAAATTATACCGCTTCTTTTTAGGCCGTAATGTCCAAATTAATAATGGACTGGAAACAACAGTAGCGGAATATAACCAATTGACTAACCAAGAAAAAAAGCGGGTCAAAACCCGCTTTATGCAGCTGGTGGAAAAATCGCCTTATTATCTCACCCTCGATGAAGGGCGCCTGATCGTGAGCCATGCCGGCATCCGGCAAGATCTGATAGGCCGCATGAACAAGGCGGTTAAAACCTTTTGTCTCTATGGGGATATTACCGGAGAAAAACATCCCGACGGCAGGCCGGTGCGCCGCGACTGGGCCAAAAGGTATACCGGCCAAGCCTGGATCGTATATGGCCATACGCCTGTGGAAAAACCCCGCTTCGTCAACCGAACCGTCAATATTGATACAGGTTGCGTGTTTGGTGGCCATTTAACGGGCTTGCGCTACCCGGAACTCACCTATGAAATGGTGCCCTCCTCCCTGCCCTTTTGGCCCGAAAAGTTTAATCGATTCTAAATGCGTAATCGTTTATAAATGGTCGCTAATCATCAATAAATGATTCCCTCACCCGCTTCCAAAAGGGGAAGGGGCGATAGCGGGCAAATCGAACCCGCTCTTTAGCTACGGTTAATTCAATGTAAGCCAGCTCCTTTTGATCCAGGGTGAGATGGTCTATCGTCACCTGATAAGCCACATCATTTTTAGGTTTAAGCTGACAGGTGTGGTGGGCCGGCAAAATGAGGGGTGAGCCGATGGTACGATAAACCCGATTGTTGATTGAGGCCATCTCCGTAATCTGAATGGAAGCTAATGAGGGATGAATAATGGCGCCTCCCAAGCTTTTATTATAGGCGGTGCTTCCGGAAGGGGTGGAAATGCATAACCCATCTCCCCGGAAGGTTTCAAAGGGATCACCGTTGATGCTCAGCTTCATCACCAATGGACCCTCCACGGTTTTGACCGCACACTCATTTAAAGCCAGGTAGCGGTTGACGGTGCCATTTGTTTCGGCCAGAAGCACTTCCACCAGCGGATAGGAGACATAACGGGCGTGAACCGATTCGCTGGCGATGGACTGGACCAAAGTTTCCAATTCATCCGGTCGCCAATCCGCATAAAAGCCCAACCTGCCCGTATGCACTCCCACAAAAGCCACCTGGTCCAAAAGATGCTTGTAGCGATGAAAGGCTTCCAACATGGTGCCATCCCCGCCCACACTGATCACCAAGGAAGGGTACTCTTCATTTTCTTTCCAGTGATAAGCGGATAAATAGTGGTGTAACCGATCTTTAATACCGTTAGATAGTGGATCTCCACGAGAAATGATAGCAAATTTCATAGTGTCACCTGTCCTTGCTTACTTTTTACCGTGTTAACTGGGCAATCGTCTGTTTAAACTTGACCTCCACAAGTTCAGGTAACTCTGGGCCATAATTGGCATTATGGCGGATGTTGGCGACAAGTTCCCTACATTCTTCTGCCATTTTTTTTAAGGGAATGCTTCTGGCCGGTTCCCCTTTGTCCGTCAGGGAGATGATTAAAAACAAGTCTCCAGACTGGGCAATCACTTCATCCAAACGGGCCCAAACGGTTTCTGGAAAACGGATATAATGCCATTGATCCTCCGATTCAACGATATAAACGATCTGCTTGTGATCAGAATCTACTAACACCCGTTCCATCGGTGTAATGGTGTCACCGAAGGGCAGCTGTCCATAAAGGTTTGAGTCAAAAAAACACAGGGCCATCTGCTTGTTTTTTAGCTCGATCCGGGAAATGGTGAGCTCCCCTTGACGCATGGCAAACCCTCCCTCAAGATATAGTTTAGCAGAAGATGACCAGAAGCGCTTTTTCCGGCTCAATCACATTGGCGACAAGCTCATTCAACCCGAATAAAGGAGGCTTTACCTTTGACTAAGGTATTGGAAGAGAGTTTATATTATCGCATGGGCGGAGAAAAAACGTTGCGGGAACTGGTGGAACGTTTTTATACGAAAGTGGCGAAGGATCCGGACCTCGCTCCCATTTTCCCGGATGATTTTACCGAGATCAAAGAAAAGCAATTTAAATTTTTAAGCCAGTTTTTTGGCGGACCTGATCTCTATACCCAAGCCTATGGGCATCCCAGGCTCAGGGCCCGGCATCTCCCATTTCCCATCACACCTACCCGGGCCCAAGCCTGGCTGGCCTGCATGCATGAGACGCTGGATGAATTGAAGCTGGATGATCACATTAAGCAGGAAATGATGATGCGCTTCATTATGACAGCGCATCATATGGTCAATACACCAGAATAATTTACTGACTTAACAGCTCCTCCAGCTCAGCTAAGGTTTGTTCAAACACTTGCAAAGCTTGACGCACCGGTTCAGGAGAGGTCATATCCACCCCCGCTTTTTTCAGCAGTTCCAAAGGATAATCGGATCCACCGCTTTTTAAGAAGGTAAGGTAACGGTTAACCGCCTCTTGTCCTTCATGAATAATTTGCTGGCTCAGGGCGGTGGCGGCCGAAAATCCGGTGGCGTATTTATACACGTAAAAGTTGTAATAGAAATGCGGAATTCGGGCCCATTCCATGGCAATATCCTCATCCACCACCACATCAGGGCCAAAATACGTTTTATTCAGATCGTAATACCATTCATTCAGCTTATCCGCCGTCAGGGCCTCTCCCGCCTCCGCTTTTTCGTGAATCAGTTTCTCAAACTCAGCAAACATGGTTTGTCTAAACACCGTGCCTCTAAAGCTTTCCAAGTAATGATTTAAAATGATCTTCCGCATGACAGGATCATCTGTCTCTTGCAAGAAATGGTGGGTTAAGAGGGCTTCATTTAACGTTGAGGCCACTTCCGCCACAAAAATGGTGTAATCGGAGTAGATGTAGGGCTGTGTTTTCCGGGAAAAGTAGCTGTGCACCGAATGGCCCAGCTCATGGGTAAGGGTGTACACATCGTTTAAATTGCCCTGGTAGTTAAGCAAAATGTAAGGGGGGGTGCCATAGGTTCCGCTGGAGTAGGCTCCGCTTCTTTTGCCCACATTCTCATACACATCGATCCAGCGGCTGCCAAAGGCTTCATCAATCACCGCCAGATACTCATCCCCTAGCGGCTTAAGCGATTCTCTCACCAATTGGGTGGCCTCTTCGTACTCATAGGTCATTTTATCATCTTCAACCAAGGGCACATAGAGATCGTACATGTGGAGCTCATCTAAGCCAAGGGTTCGCTTGCGCAAGGCTAAATAGCGGTGAAAAGCGGGTAGAAACTGATGAACCGTTTCAATCAAACCGGTGTACACGCTAACCGGAATGTTATCCTTATCCAGGGAAGCTTCCAAAGAAGAGGGATACTTGCGCACTCGCGCATAGAAGACATCCTTTTTCACATTGGCGTTTAACGTGGCGGCCAATGTGTTTTTTTGTTTTTTAAAGGTGTCATACATCGCCTTAAAGGCATCCTGCCGCACCCGTCGATTTCTGCTTTCCAGAAAACGGATGTAGCGGCCATGGGTTAATTCCTGCTCCTCCCCATTTTCGTCAGTGATGGTGGGAAACTTCATATCGGCATTGTTAATCATGGTAAAAATATCACCGGGCGCATTGGCCAGCTCCGCCACCTGAGCGAGGATCGCTTCCTCCGGCTCCGATAAGGTGTGTGCCTTCTGCCGTAACAGTTCCTCTAAATAATGGGTGTACACTTGGAGAGGTTCGTAGTTTTCAATGTAGGAGCGGACGGTCTTTTCATCCGCCTTTAAAATTTCCGGTGAAATAAAGGACATGGCACTAGCCACCTCCACGTACAAACTGGAGGCTCTGCTATCAAAGGCCACATATTTGGAGTTGGTGGTATCTTCATCCTTTTTCAAATGGGCATACACATACACTTTGCCCAGCTTCTGGCTGATGGTATCCCGAAGTTGCAGCGCTTCAGCCAGGGTGGCGGCCGATTCCATCAACCGGCCCTGGTAGTCTAACATTTTGGGTGCCAACTGTTTTACTTCCTGAAAAGCTTTCTCCCATTCTTCGTCTGAGGCAAAAATCGGTGTGAGATCCCATTGATCTTCGGGATTCAGCTCCGACCGCAGAGGCAACTTGCCGCTTTTGTTCTTATTTTCCATCTCTTAAGCCCTCCTCACATCAATGGCCTCTCTAGGGCCATATTCCCTTGTTCAAGCAAGAATTGTTCAAAATAGAAATGGCCGAAAAACAAAATTAATAAAAAAATCCCCACGACACAAAGGTGGAAACAGAACACCATATTTATGTTATATGGGGCAAACCGGTCCATTATAAGTTTATTTAGCCACATCCTTCCTCTCTTTCATTATCCTTCCTCCCCTCCATCTTGTCCAGCTTTTCAAATCTGGTGGGGTGAGGTAGAATAAAAAGGTGAGGAGGGAGTACAATGGCTTACTTTATCGACTTAGCTCTCTTGGCTATCCTGATAATCGGCCTGACCGCTTTTTTAGGCTCCATTGGCAGGCTCATCGTTCGTCCCTTTATGCGTAGCCAAGCCGATCTTTTTAATCGGCAAAATGACTTGATAAAAAAAGGATGGAAAAAAGTAGGCGGACCACAGTGATGTCTTTCCAATCCTAAGAAGTACGGACAGCCTACTTTTTTAAAGCCAATAGGGGGAAATGTTGACGAATGTGGGCCACCGCATTGTCAGAAAAGATCATTTTTCCATACTCTTCAAGGCGATAGATCGATTCGCCTGTGGCTCGCTCGCCATATTCAAAGATGATGCTTTCTCCCCAGTCTTGTCTGCGGGTCACTCTTTCCTGGGGATACATAACGGATAAGTAATAGAAGTGGCCATAATGGATCAGACGAGTATTGAAAAAGGGAAGCGGCAAAGCATGGGCCAAACTGATCAGGTCTTCAATGTCCCTAAACTTATACAAACAGGTGTAATACGGTTTTTCAGTAACAGTTTGTGTCTCCAAATTGATTAAGTTGCGCTGTTCCAGTTTGGACGGGTACATATCGTAATGCAAGATGAACCCTCCTTCACAACCCAGGTTATTGGTTAGTTTTGGTTTTAATAAAGTTATTCCCTAATTTTCCCTGTTTCAATCACTCCAAAAATAAAAGTAGTTTGGACCCTTCTTCAGCAACCTTTAAACTTGTAGACTGCCTTCTGGAAAGAATAGTCTACAAGTTTTTTTATAGGTGGTGTATTGATGACGGATGGCCTCTTTAATGCCTGTCCTGTTTAATTCAAGCCAGAATTAATTTTTTGTTAATATCTTCTTTAGATGGATTCAATAATCCTGATTTACAATCAAAGTGGAGACGTCTCCAAATTATGCGCAAAGGGGAAGAACAATGAAACTGAGCAAAAAAACGATCACTCTTCTCTCCTTCGCTCTGGGTGCCCTCCTTTTTGTGTCGACCGCTTTTGCCGATATGACCTTGGGGTCAGGCTACGATCTCTTTAAGAGTTCGGTTAAAAAGACAGCAACCCAGATGGAGAAAGAGCTGGACAACTTTACGTTAGAAGCTCTGGCCAGTTTTAAAGTGAACGGTCAAACGACATATCAAATGGCAACAGTGGCCAAAGTGGATAACAAGAAACAGGCCCTCGAGGAGAAAACAACCAATCAATATGCCAATGGACAGACGGACAGCCACTATTTATATGCGGATCAGAAAGTGTCCATCTGGAAAAACGAAGCTGAGGATACTTACTATATGACGGAATACGAAGGGCAAAATAAGCGGGAGAACTGGACGCCCTTTGACAATCCCTTTCAGACAGAAGGGGCACCGGAAATCGAAAAAATTGTGGATGCCTTGGTGGGCAATCTGAAAGACCAGGTGCAGGTGGAAGAACAGTCTGGGGGCGGACGCCTCTTCTCCGGCAGCCTGACTGAACTGCAGGTGCCCGCTTTGATCAATGCAGTCTCCTCTTTTGCAGTGAAACAGATGATCGGCGACAGCTACATCAGGGGAGAATACAAGCTGCCCCGCATTGAAAGTGATATTTACGTCAAGAAAATGACGGGACAAGCGGTGGAAAACGAAGCCGGCCTGTTAGAACAGATCACCGGTGAAATGGTCTTGTCAGGCAAAGATCATGAGGGTAAAGAGCATGAACTAAGCTTGGATATCATTATCAAACTGTCCGACGTGGGCAGTACCCAAGTGGCCAAACCGGATCTCAGTAAAGCCAAAGTGGAGAAGGATACCAGCGGTTTCGGTTTCAATCAGAAACATGTGGGGACCTATAAAAATAATATTGTGATTGAAGAGAATGGCCAGTGGATCAAAATTGGTGAGCGTACCCTGGAAATCATCAGTGTGGAAGATGGAAAAGTGAAGGGACGCTTTGTTGAAACGGTTAAACCTGAGTATCAGGATCGCTATCCCGAACCCTACAACTTTACCTTTGAATCTGAAGGAGATCCCGACTATCCCTATGACTTTACCTATACCAATCCGGAAGGGAAGCAGGAAAACGGTCAGATCCATCCCGGAGGAATCGGTAAGATCTATCTTGAACTAAACATTGAAAAAATAGATGAACATGGGTACCGGTCCAACATGAATTACAATATATACGACCCCGAATTGACCCGTGTTTTTGATGAGTAATGGACGCAAAGATTTACTCCTTCACCCTATTTTCTCACCTTACCCAAACATAACGTCAACTGGCTGTACCTCTGAAAAAGGAGAGGTACAGCCACCATCTTTTTAGGTAAAGGATGTTGGCCTTGAAAACGAAAGCGATTGAAATCATCAATTTAACCAAACGTTACCCTAATGGACGGGGCATAAACGATTTAAACCTTGAGGTGGAACAAGGGGAGATTTTTGGCTTTTTGGGACCAAATGGGGCCGGCAAAACCACGGTGATGAAAGTGATGACCGGCTTGATCAAGCCAGATAGCGGCGACGTGAAACTATTTGGTGCCAGCATTCAGGATGATTATGTTACGGCCATGCAACATGTCGGTTGCGTCATCGAAACAGCCGAATCATACCCTTATCTGACCGCCTATGAAAATTTAAAAATGTTTGCCCGCTACTATCCCCATGTGGATGAGAAGCGGATAGACCACTGTCTGGAAACGGTGGGACTCTTAAAATATAAGCATGAGAAACCGCGCAAATTTTCCCTTGGGATGAAGCAGAGGCTGGGGCTGGCCTGCGCCATCCTGTCCAATCCCAAACTGCTCATCTTAGATGAGCCGATGAACGGCCTTGATGTGGAAGGTATGCTGGATATGCGCCACTTGATTAAAAGGCTGGCTGAAGAGGAAGGCACCACTTTTTTTATTTCCAGCCATCTCATCCATGATGTGGAACGAACCTGCACCCAAATCGGCATCATCTATAACGGCCGGCTGCTTAGCGTTAAACATATGGATCAGATCCTGGCCAATTATGCCTCTTTGGAACATTACTTTGTAAGCGAGGTGGACCGCAATGGGCGCATTTAAAGCGGCACTGATCAATGAAATGTTCAAACTGCGCAAAAAGAGGAAGCTGACTGCCGCCGCCATTTTGTCCATCTTAGCGGTCTTGGTGGGTCAGGTGGCTGTTACCGGAGTTAATCTTGGCTTTGGTCTGAGAGTGACTGGCAGTACTGAGTTTCCCCTCATGGTGCTCACGTTGATGGCTTATACGGTGCTCCCCCTGCTGGCCACTTTTGTGGCCATCGATATGTTTAACGGGGAGTTGGCCACCAACACGATGAAACTGACCTTAACCCGCCCTGTTTCCCGCTTTGGCATCTTTTGTGCCAAAGTGCTTAACTTGGCCCTGTTTATTGTGGCCAACCTGTGGTTTGTCATGGTGCTCTCCCTTGTGGCTGGTTGGCTGTTTAATCCCACTTCGTTCAGCATGGCGGGACTGTTTAAAGTGTTTCTAGCTTACACGGTCACTTTTTTACCTATTTTTGTGTTTGCTCTGGGCGTTGTGCTGCTGGCCAATGTGCTCTCTGGGGGATTGGCCGTCTTTTTTGTATCGGTCCTCCTTTTCATCGGTTTCAACTTTATCAGCCTGCTCTTTAGCCAGTTCTCCAGCTTTTTGGTCACGTCCATGTTTGATTGGTATACCCAATGGATTGCCCAGCCATTAAACGGCTTTAAAGTGCTCCGTCAAACATTAATCCTGGTGGGCTGTGGCCTCATGCTTTTTACGGCTGGCTACCACCTGTTTGACCGAAAAGATATATAGAGAGGTCAGTCGCTATGCAACTTGCCAAACGCCTCTTCCTCTTCAATCTACTGGCCGTACTGGTGACACTGGCTGTCACCTTCCTGGCTGCCACCATTTATATAGCTGTCTACACGGCTTTCGTCGATCCGGAAGCCAGTCTGGGCGAGCTAAAGCAAGCGGTCCAGCTAAGGCAAACGATGCATCATATGCAGAAGAAAGTGCAAAACATGCCTTTTGAGCAGCTGTTAAATCAGGCGTTTCAAGAAGAGTTGTCGGGCCAGCTCTTGGCGCTAGGGGCGGACGCTTTGATCCTGCATAACGGTCAGCTACTCTACTCCACGGCCCCCTTTTCAGACATGGAGATTCAAAAAAGGCTGCTTCTCACCAAGGAGACCGCCAGCCCCGATACTTTTAATTTAGATGGTCAAACCTATCTATATGTCCGGATCGATTATTCCCTCCCTACTGGAGAGGAAGGCAATTTATTCCTGTTTGCCCCGCTTATGCTTAAAAATCACTTTTACATCTCTGTGGCCATTTTTACCGCAGTCATTTTTTTCATCACCTTCTTAGCCCTTAACAGCTGGGTTACGCTGTACTTTTCGCGGGGCATTATCGGTCCGGTCTCCCGTCTAAAGGAGGCAGCCACCAAGATCAGTGAAGGCGATTTAAACTGGGAAATTGCTGAAGAGGGAGAAGAAGAAATCAGGGAACTATGCCGCACCCTGGAGCTGATGCGCATCAGATTGAAAGAGTCACTGCTTATGCAACAGAAATACGATGAAAACCGCTCCTTCCTCGTCTCCAGCATCTCCCATGACCTAAAAACACCGGTCACCTCCATCATTGGCTATATAGATGGCATTTTGGATGGGGTGGCCCAAACCCCGGAGAAGATGAACCACTATCTGCTTACGGCCCGCACCAAGGCCCGTCAAGTGAACGCCATGATCGATGACCTGCTCCTCTACTCCAAACTGGATCTCAACCAAATCCAGTATCATTTTGAGACCACCGATCTGGAAGAGTATTTTAAGGACTGCGTTGATGATCATCAGTATCACTTTTCTAAAGAAAATATTAAACTGACCCTGGAAAACCAGCTGGAAAAACCCGCTTTGGTCAGAATTGATCGGGAAAAGATGAAGCGGGTGATTCAAAACGGGCTGGATAACGCCAAGCGCTATATGGATAAACAAGAGGGGCAAGTCAAAATTATCCTGCGGGAAACACCCGCCTCTTACATCATCGAGATCTGGGATAATGGGCCAGGCATTGCCGAGGAACACCTTCCCCACATTTTCGATCGGTTCTATCGGGCCGATTCGGCCCGTAAAAGTGATGATGGCAGCGGCTTGGGACTGGCCATTGCCAAACAAATCGTGGAAGATCATCAGGGGCACATCTGGGTGAGAAGCAAGGTTGGAGAAGGAACAAGCCTATTGATCGCTTTAAACAAACGGGAACATCTCCCCCTTCCCCATGGAGGTGTTGGGTCCAATGAAAAAAATTTTGATCGTGGAAGATGATCAAAGCATCGCCAATTTACAAAAAGATTATTTGGAGTTAAACGGTTATGAAGTAAAAATAACGGATAGTGGACAGCACTGTTTACGCCTGCTGGAAGAAGAACACTTTGATCTGGTCATTCTAGATATTATGCTGCCGGGGCTGGATGGTTTTAAAGTGCTGGAGAAGATTAGAGAGCAGGATGAAATTCCCGTCCTCCTTGTTTCCGCCCGGGGGGAAGAACTGTACAAGATTAAAGGGCTGGGCCTGGGGGCAGATGATTACATTACCAAACCGTTCAGCGCCGGCGAATTGGTGGCCCGGGTGGGAGCCCACCTGAACAAGTATGAGCGGATGAAGGAAAGGTTTAGCCAGGGCAAACAGTCGAAAGTGCTGCAGGTGCGGGGCCTCAAGATTGACAAGGATGCCCGTCGGGTGTTTGTTAACGGAAAAGAAGTAACCCTGGCCCATAAAGAGTTTGATCTCCTCCTGTTTCTACTGGAAAACGGCAATCGGGTGTTTAGCAAGGAAGAGTTGTTTGAACGGCTGTGGGGAATGGATGCCTTGGGCGATGCCTCCACCGTTACCGTCCATATTGCCCGCATCCGGGAGAAAATTGAAGAAAATCCATCCAAACCCCAATATATCCAAACGGTGTGGGGATCAGGCTACCGCTTTATGTTATAAGGGGTGGTATCTTTTTGTCCAGGACGCCACACTTGTATGAGGTCACCCCCACTAACAAGGCCTATAGACGTTTTTTAAACCATTTTCTTTTGCAACATGGCTTTAAAATAGGCTTCATCCACCACGATGCCCCGCTCCTTGGCGTCCTTCAAAAAGCGGGCCACTTCTCTCATCCTGTCCTGAATTAAAGCGATTCTTTTTTTCCGCTCTTTAATCACCTGTCCATCCATCTCTTTTCCTTCATGAATAATTTCCACATAGTAAAAGAGCAGGATGCGGGCGGCTGAAACAGGGGATTTCACCGCCCCTCGCTGATGAATCCATGCCCCAGTATAGGTGCTGGGCCGTATTTCCTCGTCCACATAGCGCCTTAACTCATGGATCACCTGCAATCCCTCTTGGTTGCCATCATGCTCCAAAGCCAGCCTGGTATAGGTGAGCACTTCATCATACATCTGCAAGATGCGCGGCCTTAACGCTTTAGCTAACCTAATTTGCTCCTCTGTTCCCCACCACTCTGCCACTTTTTTCCCCTCATTTTAATTGTTTAGTTGTTGGAGTTGGTGTTCTTCACGTGGATCTTCCATGAGGTCAGCCTAATCATCAACGCCTATCTTTATGTAACTCCTTAACAATATGCCCCAGTTCTGGCAACACCAGCTTCGTCATGGCCAACCGGACCGCTTTGCTGGATCCGGGCATGGCAAAAATCACTTTCCCTTGTACCGTTCCGGCAATGGCCCGGCTTAACATGGCGGCTGAACCGATATCTTCCGTATAGCTCAGGTAGCGGAAGATCTCCCCAAAACCAGGCATCTCCTTTTCCAGGAGGGAGGCCACCGTTTCATAGGTGACATCCCGCTGGGCAATGCCGGTGCCGCCATTGATTAAAATGGCCTGCACGTCGGCATGGGTGAGACCCTGATAGATGGCTCCCTTAATCCGTTCCGGATCATCAGTCACAATCTGATAGAGGATGACGTTATGCCCCTCTTCTTCCAACAACGCTTTGATCAATTGTCCGCTTTTGTCAGTCGCTTCCGTGCGAGTATCTGACACCGTAAGCACCATGCAGGCTACCGACTGAGGCGCCCCCTGTTTATGCTCCTCTACGCTCATGCTCCTCTCCCTTTCTGTTTATTTTCTTCCAGCCAGCTTTGGATATCTTGCCAGGCTTGAGTCATCTTCTCTCTATCCATTAAATGGGGCAGACGGGCCAATAAGGTACTGTTCGGTTTTTCTACTCCTTCTCCCTTCTTTTGCAAAATGAAAATACTTTTTTGGAGACTTCCAGCCTGAAACAGCTCGCCTGGCAATTCCAATAAAGCTTGAATATAGCTTTCAGAGGTGATCAGCTGCCGCAAACGGTCAGCTCCTCGTTCTGTAAACAGACCATTGGGGATAAGGAAAAAAAGGTAGGCCCCCTCCTGGGCAATATGTAACGCTTGCTCCATCATCAGATGATGAACATAAAGAGGTTCATTTTCTCTATATAAATCAAAATACTGAGCTGTTTGGGAATTGGTGTATTCCCCTACAGGCAAATCAGCTAAGACAACGTCCACTTGAGGGAAAAAGATGCGTTCCAGAGCGTCCTGGCGATAAAGCTGAATTTCATGCTGTTGCAGATTGGCATTGATATAGGCCAGTCTGATTAAAAGGGGATCAATTTCCAGACCATACGCAGCCCCTTGAACAGATAAATGATTTAACACGGCTGTGAGCAGGTTGCCAGAACCACAGGCTAAATCCACAATGGAAAGGGGGCTTTGTTCCCCTATAAAGCGCTTAACCAGGTGGGCCATCAGCAAACAGACTGCATCCGGTGTAATTAAAGCACCGGCCGGCAACTTGATCTCTTGAAAGCCCCTTAACACGGCGAGTTGAAAAGCGCGTCGCACGTCCTCCCGATGATAGCGCTCCTGGATGACGCGCTGCACCACATCACGCGCTTGTTGTTCTTTCTCGTTGAAAAAGGAAACCACCAGCTCCCCTTCACACACACTTTCCCCCATAATGATGAGAGCATCCAGATAAGAGCGTCCCTTTCCGGCCAACAACGTTGCTCCCTCATCAAGATGACGAAACAATTTTTCCACTTTCCCTTGGGTTTTCCGGTCCATACTCTTCCCCCTTCTCTCCCTTGATGATCAAATAAAGCGGATATGTCTAGCATACCATTGTCCATTAAAATAAAAAGTGTTGAGTAGGCACCCAACACCAACACTGGTTTTTTAATGTTTCGTTTCCTCATCTTTAATCTCAGGTTCATGTCGATCCGATTTAGAAAGGGACTGTATTTTTTCCATCAACTGGGGCGCAAATTCCAGCAGGCGGTCATACAGATGGGTTTGCCCATCAATATGCACCATTTTTATGCCGTGGGAATTGACCACCAAAAAAGCGACTGGTGTGATGGACACACCACCACCACTTCCTCCGCCAAACGGAAGCTTCTGTCCGTTTTCCCCATTGGAATGAAAATCCCCTTTTTGCTGCTGTTCATCCAGATCAAATTCGCTTCCACCTGCAGCGAAGCCAAAGCCCACTTTACTCACCGGCAGTATCACACTGCCGTCAGGCGTTTCCACTGGGTCTCCCACAATGGTGTTCACATCAACCATTTCTTTCAAATTTTCCATAGCCGTTTTCATCAAACCTTGAATGGGGTGCTCTTCCATACAGAATCACGCCTCTTTCTTAAATTTAAAAGGATTCGTATACCTGCTAAGATAGCATAACCAATTCGAAATCGAATCATACATTGAAGATCCGTCTCCCATTTTTTCTCTCTGAAATAGGGATGAATCGAAAGTTGAGGCGGTGCCCCCATCTTAACATATCTTTGTAAAAGACCAGTGATCGCTGCCTTAACGGCCCAAGCGATGCCCAACAGTACCCCTGTTTCATCAGCATACCCGGTGCCGAGAGATGAGCGCCATTCCAAACAGTCTAAATTGATCTTACGGGCAAAGCGGATGATAATCACCTTCAAGTCTTTAATCTGTTTAATCATCCTCTCCATCTGTCGTTTGAGGCGGATCAGTTTGCTCAGCGACAAGCTGTGCTTCTCCTTATGTACAGGTTCACCCTTCGTTTCCGTTTCTGTATGATAAATAAGTTCAGGAATATTTTTGAACGCAAGCTGCATCAGTTGCCATTCTTTTTGGACCTGAATCAAGCCGAACCAAATCGTGGCTTTAATGGCCAAATAAAGCCGGTTCTGCTTCTGAGTGAGGTGAAACCACAATTTCAGTTCGGTGAGCATAATAATGATCACCACTGCGACCAGAACCAGCAAAATGATTAGCACATAAATCATCAATAAACCTCCCCAGCCTCAGTATGGACGGCAAAAAAAGAAATCAAACCATGGGTATTTTCCCCTTGGCTGGGAAAGGCAATAAAGCCATTGTATTCATTATAGCTGACCTAATAAGAAGCTTCCACTCCATTAAGAAGGGCCGGAAAGACCGGCCCTTTAAATCCATGGTTATTTATTGTTGTTGAGGAAATTGACCGCTTAATTGCTGTTGAGCCTGACGCACCAAACGCTTGGTGATTTCTCCTCCGACAGAACCGTTAGCGCGAGAGGTCGTTTCAGCCCCAAGCTGCACACCAAATTCTTGAGCAATTTCAATCTTCATTTGCTCCAGAGCTTGGGCGACACCGGGTACCAGCAACTGGTTGGAGTTGCTGCTTCTCTGATTTTGTGCCATGTGTTTCACCTCCTCTGCCTGGTGTACCTATAGCATGTAACGGAGACTATCAAAGAATGCATCAAGAAAACGTACAATTGATGGAAATACCGCAAACAAAGCCCATTTTTTAACGAAGTTGCTCCAACACCTTTTGAGCGATGCAAAATGCCGCATCCGGCTTAATGTGATGATCCACTTGTTTTTCCCATTCCCCATCCTTATTTAGCTTGTTTAGCTGCTCCGTGATCAATTCGGGCAACTGATCCACCCGATCAACTGTCCAGCATAACCCATGTTGTTGCAAATAGTTCCTGTTGTTCTCTTCTTGACCTGGCAAGGGTGGCAGGAGAAACAAGGGGGTTTTGCATAAAAGGGCTTCCGTCACTGTTAATCCCCCAGGTTTCGTGATAACGGCATCAGCCTGATAAATCAATTCAGCCATATTGGTCACATAACCGTAAACTGTGATATGCTGGGGCGTCTGACGGGATAATTTTCGGTAGAGGACCTTGTTTTTGCCACAGATGATGGTCACTTTAAACCGATCAGCATGGTGGCTAAACACGTCCATAATTTCCTTAAGCGGACCCAGACCTAAAGCACCGCCAAGCACAAGAAGGTGAAGCGGACCATTGACGCTTCCTTTCTTCAGTCCTGAATTCTTTCCCTGGATCAATTGAAGGAAACGGGGATGTACGGGAATGCCGTAATCGAAAATGCGATTGGGGTTAATCTGATATTGATGGATCAAGGTAAACTTAACCGATTGATCAGGAACAAAAAAATAGTCCGCCTCAGGGCTAACGGCAAAAGGATGGAAACCAAAATCAGTAAAGATCACCCCCAGGCGATAGGGATGATCCACCTTAGCCTTAAGCTGAGCCAAGGCGTTGGTACATGCCGGATGGGTGCACAGCACCATGTCAGGTTTCTCCTCTTGCAGGTAGCGGATGAGACGGACTTGAAACAGTTTTTGCTGTAATGAAAAGGGTTGGCGGACGTTGTTGTACAGATAGGACCATCCCCTGGGCCAGTAGCGGATCATGGTTAAATAGATCTTGGCCGCACTCCGTTCAAAAAAGGGATGAACAAGACGCATCCCGCCAACCACTTGTACGTTAATCTTTTCTGGTGAAAGCTGAGTCAATGCAGCGGCAACGGCCCGAGCAGCCTGATAATGTCCTTCGCCCACCTTGTCCTCTGTAAAGATAACCACCTTCATCGCCCTGACCCTTTCCTTAGCTGACTTTATCGTCCCCTTTTTGATTAACTGATTAACCTGAGTATCTGTTTTTTAACGTTTCCAAGGACATCACCACATGTTTGGATTGAAGACGTTGGCCATGCCGTTTAAGGTAGTTCCAGCCCTCTGGATGAACAAGCAGATAGATGGTTTTATACAGCATGCCTTTCAGCCAGTACCTCCAGGAAGGACTTACATCACATACCGTAAAGCCGAAGCGCTCCGCCCCCCGATTTAACATGGTGGTGCCCACAATTGCCTTTATTTTTTCATGTTGCGGCAAGGTGATGATGTAGTGGTACAATCCTTTAAGGGATTGTTCCAATAGGGGTTTTAAATGAAATATGTAAGCCATTTCAGACGAATAATTTTTAATTTCAGTGGCTATGCGGTAATTATATAAGTGAATTTTTATAATTTCGTCTCCCGATAAAATGATGGTTCCATCCCCCGTTTCAAGGGGCGGACCTTTATATTTTTTTCGGATCACCCTAAAAATGTTGTGGGGTTTAGAGATATATTGCATCCGGTTGCAATGAAAATATAGCCAATCCCATACACGCCAAAGGGGCAAGAACAGCTCTTTCACTCCCATCCCTCCACAAATGCCTCCATCGTTATTATGTGAAGTTGATTTCCTCCTATACAAAAAGAAACCTCCTCAATTGAGGAGGTTTAAAAGAGATGATCCAGCTCCTGCTCTTTAACTCCCGGTTCAATGTCAACCGTTTCCGTTTCGGCCACGGCCTGTTCCACCAATGCATTAACATCAAGCCGTTCTTCCAATCGTCCGGCCGTTTGACGATTAGGTTTCGTTTTAGGATTTTTGGGCTGGAAAATGGTGCAGCAATCTTCATAAGGCAAAATGGAGATGTCGTAGGTGCCAATTTCCTGAGCAATATCAATGATTTCCACCTTATCCATGGAAACCAGTGGTCGCAGCACCGGATAGTTGGTCACTTCATTAATGGTATGCATGCTTTCAATGGTTTGGCTTGCCACCTGCCCTAAGCTGTCGCCAGTGGCTATGCCCAACGCTCCCCTCTTTTCGGCCAGTTTTTCAGTGATACGCATCATCATGCGCCGCATTATGGTAATGCTGTACGAATCGGGAACATGTTTTTTGATCTCGGTTTGGATGGTGGTAAAAGGCACAATGTGAAGCTTCAAGGGACCTGCATAGTGGCTCAACTGGCGCGCTAGATCGATCGCTTTCTGCTTGGCCCGTTCGCTGGTAAAGGGGAAACTGTGGAAATGAACGCCTTCAATGCGAAGCCCCCGTTTCAAGCACAAGTAACCGGCTACGGGGCTGTCGATCCCCCCCGATAACAACAACATCACTTTGCCGCTGGTACCCAACGGAAGTTGCCCCACCCCCTTGATTTTTTGAGGGAGGGTATAGGCAGCTTCTTCCCTCACATCCCGAAACATTTGCGGATCAGATTGA
>CALFAC010000109.1 GCA_937927935.1 uncultured Bacillaceae bacterium | reverse complement strand
CTTGCCATCCCCATATTCTAAAGGCGGCGGAGGATGTGTTGGGAGATAAGCTGCAGGTGATCCCGCTTGCAGAGGCAAAAGCCCTCCCTTAAAATGGACATATAACGTTTTAATTTTTGGAAAAGGGAGGAGCTTAATGTGAAGGTCACCTATCATGGGCATAGCTGTGTTCAGGTGGAAACGGACAACGCCTCTGTCATCTTTGATCCCTTTTTAACCGGAAATCCCCTGGCTAAACTGGATCCTAAAGAGGTAAAGGTGGATGCGATCCTGCTCACCCACGGCCACGGTGATCATGTAGGGGATGCCGAGCAAATTGCCAAGGCAAATGATGCCCTTATCGTGGCTCCCAATGAGTTGGCCGTCTATATGGGTTGGCAAGGGTGTAAGGTGCATCCCATGCATATCGGAGGAGCCTATCAATTTCCTTTCGGTCGGGTGAAGCTGACCCCAGCTTTTCACGGTTCGGCAGCCATTATGGACGATAAGCAGCAAATCATCTATTTGGGCATGCCGTCCGGCATTTTGTTAACCATGGAGGGTAAAACCATTTACCATGCGGGGGATACAGCGCTGTACAGCGACATGAAACTGATCGGTGAGCTAAACGCTATTGATTTGGCTTTCCTGCCCATCGGGGATAACTTTACCATGGGGCCTGAAGATGCGCTTCTGGCCGCAGAATGGCTTAAAGCCAAAAAAGTGGTGCCTATTCATTACAATACCTTCCCTCTTATCGAACAAGATGCAGCGGCTTTTGTTAATGCGTTGCGGGAAAAAGGAATTGACGGCAAGGTTATGGCGGTTGGGGAAGAGATCAATCTATAAAAAAATGACAAGAGAGAAGCAGGGTGTCTTCAAAGGACACCCTTTTTTTATCTTTAGGATCATTATTTTGACGGACAATCCATATACTGGATAGCAAGATAAGGGATATCTATTGATTCTTTACAGGGGGTTCTTTAGATTTTTCAAGAGCTGGTGAGGAGGTGTTATGGTGCGGGCTGAGTACCGCTGGCTCATCTGTCTGTTTGTAGGTTTATTCGTCCTGTTTTACGCCGTACCTCTGCTGCCCGTTTACGGTACACCCCTGGAGGTGGCTTTCAGCCTAAGTTGGCTTTGTTTCTGTTTGCTTATGATCGGGGCGAATCTGTATGCTTTGTTAAGCGTGTCCACTAAAGAGAAAAAGTTTGTTCAACAGGCAGCACAGCAGCCCTATTCCACTTCGGTCAAGCGAACCAGACGACTCCCCTCGCGCTAAAGTGGTTTTTTCAGTCCATTCATCATTAATTGCTTTACGCTTCCCTCAATCTGTATAATGTGAATATAAACGTGAGTCGATGAGGAAAGCGTGGGGAGAGCATGACCACCAAACATGAACAGCTTCTCGCCTATATTGAAAACCTGAAGGTGGGTACCAAAATTTCGGTCCGCAGCATTGCCAGGGAGCTGGGGGTTAGCGAAGGGACTGCATATCGGGCCATCAAGGAGGCTGAGAACCGCGGCCTTGTTTCCACCATCGGTCGGGTGGGGACGATCCGGATCGAAAATAAAGAGGAAGAAAAAATAGAGCGGCTGACGTTGGCCGATGTGGTGAAAGTGGTGGATGGAACGGTTATCGGCGGTCATGGGGGGCTTCATAAAACATTAAACAAGTTTGTCATTGGAGCGATGCGCCTGGAAGATATGATGCGCTATGTGGAAGATGGGAACCTCTTGATTGTTGGCAATCGGGTGAAAGCCCATCAGTATGCCCTGGAGGCTGGCGCCGCCGTTTTGGTGACTGGTGGTTTTGATACCACCGATAAGGTGAAACGCTTGGCCGATGAGCTTTCTTTGCCCATTATTTCATCGGCTTACGATACATTTACGGTCGCCACCCTAATCAATCGGGCCATCTCCGACCGCATGATTAAAAAGGAGATCATGCTGGTTGAAGATATATTAATGCCTGCAGAAGAAACCTATTATTTGATGCGCCATCACAAGGTGAAAGATTGGCATGAGTTAAGTGCTAAAACAAGGCACAGCCGCTTTCCGGTGATTTCGGAGGGGGGACGGGTGGTCGGTATCGTGACTCCCAAAGATCTTATTGGACAAGATCCTTCCCGGGGAATTGAACAGGTGATGACGCCCGACCCCTTAACCGTTTCACCGCAAACGTCTGTCGCTTCCGCTGCCCACATGATGATTTGGGAAGGCATTGAGCTGCTTCCGGTCGTCAGTCGAGATAAGAAACTTTTGGGTATTATCACTCGGCAGGACGTGCTTAAAGCTTTGCAGACCATTCAGAGACAGCCTCATGTGGGGGAAACCTTTGAGGATCTGATCACCAAATCTTTGCAGGAGCTGGACAGGGACGGTGGCTATTATTTACGGGCCGAGATTACACCTCAGATGACCAATCATTTGGGTATGCTTTCCACCGGTGTCTTAACCACCTTGATGGTGACGGCTGGCAACCGCCTGCTTCATCGCCATAAGAAGGGAGATTTAGTGGCGGATACTTTAAACCTTTACTTTATCAAGCCTGTCCAGATTGAAGAAAACATTGAGATATATCCTCGTTTGATTGAGTTGGGGAGAAAATTGGGTAAGGTGGAGATCGATGTGCTTCATGATGGTCAGCTGGTGGCCAAAGGCATTATGAACGCTCAGCTGATTGACCGTTCCTAAAAAGGGGAGTAGAGACGGTAATGGCGAAGCCCCATGATGAAGTTAAACAAGCCCAGGGCTAAAAATGCGATGCCCACCCCAATGCGCACACCGCTTAAATCTGGAAACGTAAACTGAATGATAGCCATGGCGATCAGCAGTGTTCCCATGGCAATGTTTGTTTTCGCATTGTAAAACTTCATCCATTGATAAGCTTCCTGCTCTTTAGGTCGGGGCTTATTTTTGGAATTTTGGCGCGCCACTTCATAGTATTGTTTGCGATAAGCCCGTGTTTTGAAGCTGTAATAGATTGAGAAACTGGCTGAAATGACGGCTGTCAACATTAATAGAGTGCCAAGCATACTGGAATGACCTCCTGTATTTCTAAGACTCTTTCTTATTGTAGCGTGACTAGTTGGTTTTTTGTACCTGTATTTTGATGGTGATGGTGGTATAGATGGTCATAAAGAGCAGCCGGATGCGATACTCGCTGTTGTCCTCAAACCGGATGGTGCGACCGTTGATCAGCCGGGCATGGGTTTCAGCCGTTTCTCCCACGGCTTGAACAGAATAGTTTTCTTGGATCAGGTATTTTAAGTCGTCTCTTAACTGCTCAATAATATCAGTTGCCGCAAAACCATCGATCTCGTCCTCGTTCACAATAATAATTTCAATCTGCTCCACAGTGAGTTCCTGCTGATTGCGCCTGTGAAGATCATCCGCCTGTTTTTCCAGGTAGGCTACCTCATCTTGCAATTTGGTCACTTCCAGAGCAAGGCGCCGGTTTTCCAGTAGGATTTTGTCCAGCATATGGCCATGGGTGTATAAAAAGATGAGGGCTCCAACCATAAAGCCAAAGATGAGAAAAGCGAGATGACCGCCCCATCTTTGCAGCTGGGAAGAATGCGGCAGTTTCATTGGGTATCCCCTATCATCCAGTAGATAAGGAGACTGGCAGAATGGGCTCCTAAAAAGGCACTGGCAATATAGAGAAAGTGTTTAACCATTTCCCCGTAGTATTCGCCAAAAAAACCTTTCTCAATGGCGGTAATAGCATCAAACGTTCCGCCTATGGCGGTCACCAGCGCCCAGATTTTCAATTTATCCACGTGGTTGTGCACCCAGGCCATGGGAGGCTCCCCAACCAAAAAAGCTCCCAATCCTCCGATCAAGGCTCCTCCGATTAAAACCCCCCAAGCCACAAAAAAGTCGATCACCATCATGGAGATGAGATTTTTGATCTCGTCGTTCACCCGTTTCACTCCCCAGAGAAATTTGAGCCTAAATCGGCGGCCTGCACCGGTTTGGATTCCAACTCTACTTCTATAGTTATGGATGTGCCGTACAAGATATGCCAAGCGGGGTTTAAGCTTAGCTGTCCATACTCAATCTTTGGTATTATGGTATCTAGCCAGGAAAATGTAATGGGATCAGCTTTTCGGATCTTTTTCTTTCCAATCAAGAACTGTAGGAGAGTGTTGGCGAACTGAAACAAGGGGGAAGAAGGAGCATGAGCCAGCCTCGTTTTGTACACCTACATGTGCATAGTGAATATAGTCTACTAGATGGTGCCAACCCGATTGAGAAGCTGGTGGGACGGGCGAAGGAATTGGGCATGACCGCCTTAGCCCTTACCGATCATGGCGTCATGTACGGGGTGATTCCCTTTTACAAGGCCTGCCTTAAGGCCGGAATCAAGCCCATTATTGGGGTGGAGGTGTATGTCACCAACCGTCCCTTGGAGGAACGGGTGAAAAAAGGGGAAAATCATCTCTACCATTTGCTCCTTCTGGCGGAAAACGATACCGGTTATCAAAATTTATTAAAGCTGACCACCAAAGCCCACTTGGAAGGGTTTTACTATAAACCGCGCGTCACCAAAGCGTGGTTGCAGGAACATGCTGAGGGCATCATCTGCTTAAGCGGATGCTTGGCCGGTGAGTTGCCCCAAGCTTTGCTGGCCGATCAATGGGACAGAGCGAAGGAGATCGCCCTGGAACACCAGGCCATCTTTGGACGCCATCGTTATTTTTTTGAGCTTCAAGATCATGGTTTGCCAGAACAGAAGAAAGTGAATGTTCGTCTGGTGGCTCTGGCTGAAGAGTTAGGCATCCCCTTGGTGGTCACCAATGATGTTCACTATCTTTCCGCACAAGATGCAGCGGCCCACGATTGTTTGCTCTGCATTGGCACCGGACAAAAACTTAAAGATGAACACCGGTTTAAATTTCCCAGCCCGGAGTTTTATCTCAAAAGTGCGGAGGAGATGGCTAGCCTGTTTCCCCATTTGCCACAAGCCTATGAAAATACCTTACAGGTGGCGGAACGCTGCCAGGTGGAGATCCCCTTGGGCAGGGAAATATTTCCATCCTTTCCGGTTCCCCAGGGCATGACTGCCATTCAATACCTCACCCGCCTGTGTCAGGAAGGGTTAGAGCGCCGCTACGCCCAAGTGACGCCAGAGATTAAACAACGGTTGGAGTACGAGCTGGATGTTATCCATAAGATGGGCTATGCCGACTATTTTTTGATCGTTTGGGATCTGGTCCGCTTTGCTCATCAAGCCGGCATTTTAACGGGACCTGGCCGGGGCTCGGCGGCAGGGAGCCTGGTGGCTTATGTGCTTAACATTACCAATGTGGATCCCATCAAGTACAATTTATTGTTTGAGCGCTTCCTAAATCCGGAGCGGGTGAGCCGTCCCGATATAGATATCGACTTTTCAGATCAGCGCCGGGATGAAGTGCTCCATTATGTCGCCCAAAAATATGGACATGATCGGGTGGCCCAGATCATCACCTTTGGTACCTTGGGCGCAAGAGCGTGTGTTCGGGATGTGGGCCGGGCGATGGGTTTGCCTGTTCCCTTGGTGGACCAGGTGGCCCGACTGATCCCAGCCGGTCCGGGATCCACGCTGGAAAAGGCGCTGGCTTCCTCCGCCCAATTGCAGGAGATGATGGAGAAGAATGATCAGGTGAAACGGCTGATTAATATGGCCAAGGAACTGGAGGGGCTGGCCCGTCACACCTCCATTCATGCCGCAGGCGTTGTGATCAGTGAGCGCCCATTGACGGAGTACGTCCCCCTTGAAGCAGGACACGATGGCTTGGCCCTCACTCAGTACCCCATGGAAGATTTGGAAGCCCTGGGACTTCTTAAATTGGATTTGTTGGGATTGCGCAACCTCTCCTTATTGGAAGAGATTTTGCGCATTATCAATCATGGACGGCCAGAGCATGAAAAGGTAAGCTTAGAATCGATCCCTTTTGATGATCTCAAAACGTATCGCCTGTTAAGTGAGGGAGATACAGCCGGCGTGTTCCAGCTGGAATCGGAGGGGATGAAGCGCGTCCTTAAACAGTTGAAGCCATCCTGCTTTGAGGACTTGATTGCCGTTTTGGCTTTGTATCGTCCAGGACCCATGGAGAATATCCCCTTGTTTATTAAGGCTAAGCATGGTTTGATTAAACCGGAGTTTCCCCATCCTGATTTGGAGCCCATTTTAAAAGAGACATACGGCATCATAGTTTATCAGGAACAGATTATGCAGATTGCCGCCAAAATGGCCGGCTTCTCCCTCGGGGAGGCCGATTTATTGCGCCGGGCAGTGGGTAAAAAGGACCGGGAGATTATGATTAAAGAGCGGGATCATTTTATCCAAGGCTGTCTGGCTCAAGGTTATGATCTAGAGGTGGCTGAACATGTGTACGACATGATTGTCCGCTTTGCCGACTATGGCTTCAACCGCTCTCACTCTGCCGCCTATGCGGTTATCGCCTACCAGTTGGCCTATTTGAAAGCCCACTACCCTGTGGCATTTCTGGCTTCCCTGATCGCCATGCATACCGGCTCAGCGGAGAAAGTGGCCCTTTACTTAAATGAAGCGGCCGAACGGGGAATTAAGGTTTTGCCGCCATCCGTTTTGGTGAGTGACGAACGGGTTACGGTGGAGAATGGGGCTATCCGCTTAGGCTTAGGGGTGATCAAGCATGTGGGCCACAGTGTGGTGCGGGAAATTAAGCGGGCCAGAGAAGAAGGTCCTTTTAAGAATCTGCTCGATTTTTGTCAACGCGTCGATTTGCGCATCGTCAACCGGCGGGTGCTGGAGTCACTCATATTGGCTGGTGCTTTGGATCAAATGGGCATGCACAGAGCTCAGATGCTGGCCAATTTGGATGAGATCCTGGAAATGGCCGAACGGGCTCAGGGTTTGAAAGAGAGTGATCAACTTTTCTTTTTTGCCGACGAACTGCCGGATGATTACCAGTGGCCCGATGTTCCCCCTTTTTCCCGGCGGGAGTTGATTAACTATGAAAAAGAGGTGCTGGGCTTCTATCTTTCCGGCCATCCCTTGGATGAATATCGCCAACGGGCCAAAGCATGGGGAGCGATCGACATTCCACAGCTCCTTGTCCACAAAATGGAGCGTTCAGTTAGAACCATCGGCCTGGTCACTCGGGTCAAAAGAATTGTGACCAAAAAAGGAGATGCCATGGCTTTTGTCCAATTAGAAGATCAGGGGCAAGAATTGGAAGCGGTGGTCTTTCCAAACGTTTTGGCGGCTCATCCCACTCTGTATCAGGAGGATAATCTCCTTTTTGTTGAAGGGAAGCTGGAACTTAAAGCTGAAGGGGTGCAGCTGATCATTCACCGAGCCGTTCAGCTGGAACAGCTTAAAGAGCCGCCTACAAATAGGGGGGCAAAATCCGAGGCAACAACCAAAAAGTTACCTGCCTTTGAAGCGGATGAACCTTGGATTTGCGATGGAGAGCAAGCATTGTTGATAAAGGTACCCGCCCATCTGGACCGCAGGCGGGTGAACCAATTGAAAGAGACGCTCCTCAGCCATCCAGGGGATGTAACGGTTTATATCTTTAACGAGCGGCAACATAAAATGATTCGTTTGGATCGTCGTTTTAAAGTGGCGATCAATCAACAGCTGCTAGCGCAGGTGGCTCAACTTGTTGGAGATAAAGCCAATATAAAGATTCAAAATGTTCCACAGGAGCCATGATCGGTTTATTGGTCACAATCCTTTAGTTTACACATTGGTACCATTTGATATAATGGAAAAATAACGCAGATCTAGGGAGTAACTGGCCTGTTTAAACTGATTGCCAGGAGAAGGAGTGTGGAATGGATGGACACTTTGCGGGAAGAGTCATTACATTTACATCGTCAACATAGAGGAAAATTAACGGTAAAATCTAAAGTGCCCGTTAAAAATACAAAAGATCTAAGTTTAGCCTACTCACCAGGTGTCGCTGAACCCTGTAAGGAAATTTTTGAGTATCCTGAAGAAGTGTATACTTACACCATAAAAGGGAATCTGGTGGCAGTGATTTCTGACGGGACCGCCGTCTTAGGGTTAGGTAATATTGGTCCGGAAGCTGCCCTGCCAGTGATGGAAGGGAAAGCCGTTTTGTTTAAATCATTCGCCGGGGTGGATGCTTTTCCCATCTGTCTCGGAACGAGCGATGTGGAGCAAGTGATTCAAACCATTAAGCATTTAGAACCCACTTTTGGAGGCATTAATCTGGAAGATATTGCTGCTCCCAACTGTTTTGTCATTGAAGAGCGCTTGAAACAGGAAGTCAATATTCCTGTTTTTCATGATGACCAACATGGGACAGCGATTGTCACCCTGGCAGGGCTGGTTAATGCCCTTAAAGTGGTGGGAAAAGAGCTGTCCAAAGTGAAAGTGGTGATCAATGGGGCTGGGGCAGCAGGCATTGCCATTGTCAAGCTGTTGTATCGGATGGGGGCCCGAGACATTATTCTTTGCGACTCAAAAGGGGCCATTTATGAGGATCGTCCCTATGGCATGAACTGGGTGAAGGAAGAAGTGGCCAAAATAAGCAATCGGGGGTTTATAAAAGGCACTTTAGCCGATGCGGTGGTAGATGCCGATGTGTTTATCGGAGTTTCTGTAGCCGGTGCCTTAACGCCAGAGATGATCAAGACGATGAAAAAAGACCCCATCGTTTTTGCCATGGCCAATCCAGTGCCAGAAATTATGCCTGACGTGGCCTCTGAAGCCGGTGTTAAAGTGATGGGGACGGGCCGCTCCGATTTCCCCAATCAGGTGAATAATGTTTTAGCTTTTCCAGGCATCTTTAGAGGCGCTTTAGATGTGCATGCCACCCATATCAATGAGGAGATGAAAGAAGCGGCTGTGTATGCCATTGCCAATCTGATCGGTGATGATGAACTGGAACCCAATTACGTGATTCCCGCCCCCTTTGATCCACGGGTTGCACCTGCTGTGGCAGCAGCGGTGGCCCAAGCGGCCATGGGAACCGGTGTAGCCAGACGGAGAGTGAATCCAGAGGAGATTGCGAAAAAAACAAGGGAATTGGCCATGATAGAATAAGGAGGACACAAAGCGATGTGGATGGTCATCTACATTGCACCCAGTGCCAAGATTGCGGAAAAAATAAAAGAGCGTCTGACCGAAGAAGGGTTCTTGGTCAAAGTGAGGGCCAGCCAGCATGGCAAACAGTATGAAGTGTTGGTGCCGGAAAGTGAACTGGATGATGTGCGGGATACGTTAAGCCGTATCTTGCAATAGAAATAGTGTGCGACTTTAGGGAAGAGATAGTATGAGTGAGGTGTTTGTGTGCTAAAAGATCTGTTCTCTAAACGGCGTAAATATGCAACCATCCCATCGGAACAAGCCAAAAAGGATATCCCTGAAGGGCTAATGACCAAATGTAAATCTTGTGGCTCCATCACCTATTCCAAGGAATTAAAAAAGCAGCTGATGGTCTGCTCCAACTGTGGCTTCCATTTTCCTTTGACGGCTTGGGAACGGATTGAGATGACGTTGGATGAAGGCTCTTTTTATCAATATGACCAAGAATTGGTCTCCCAAAACCCTCTTAATTTTCCAGAGTACATGGAGAAACTGGAGCAGGATATGAAGCGGACAGGCCTAAAGGAAGCGGTGATCACAGGTGAAGGGCGCATTAAGGGATATCCTGTGGTGATCGGTGTGATGGATTCTCGTTTCCGCATGGCCAGCATGGGCTCGGTGGTGGGAGAAAAATTGACCCGAGCGATTGAACAGGCGCTGGAAAAACGGTATCCTGTCATTATTTTTTCTGCATCTGGCGGGGCCCGCATGCAGGAAGGGGTGCTCAGTTTAATGCAGATGGCCAAAATCAGTGCGGCACTAAATAAGCTGGATCAAGCCGGCCTTCTGTACATATCCGTCCTAACCAATCCCACGACGGGAGGCGTCTCGGCCAGCTTTGCTTCCCTGGGCGATTATAATCTGGCTGAGCCTGGGGCATTGATTGGCTTTGCCGGACGGCGGGTAATTGAGCAAACCATTCGCCAAAAGCTGCCCGATGATTTTCAGACGGCTGAGTTTTTGCTCAAACATGGTCAGCTTGATCAGGTGGTTCATCGGCATGAACTGCGGGATTTTCTGGCCAATTTATTGGAAATTCATGCTGACCACCGACAACCGGCCGGTGCTGCCAAGGGGGGGATGCAGGGTGAGCAATGAGCTGCCCTTTGAACAACCACTCACCGAATTGCGCAATAAGATTGAAGAACTGAAGCGGTTTACAGCGGAAAAAGGGATCGACGTTTCAGAGGAGATTAACCACCTGGAGGCCAAAGCCGCTCAGCTGGAAGAAGAAATTTATTCCAATTTAACGCCCTGGCAGCGGTTGCAGATTGCCCGCCATGCCAAACGGCCCACCACCCTTGATTACATAAACCGTATCTTTACCCATTTTATTGAGGTGCATGGGGACAGACTGTATGGTGATGATCCGGCAATTGTGGCCGGTGTGGCCAAGCTGGATGGTCGGCCGGTTACGGTGGTGGGTCATCAAAAGGGAAAAGATACAAAGGAAAATATCGCCCGCAATTTTGGCATGCCCCATCCCGAAGGCTATCGCAAAGCGCTAAGGGCTATGCAGCAAGCTCATAAATTTAAACGTCCCATCATCTGTTTTATCGATACCCCTGGGGCTTATCCCGGTAAAGAGGCGGAAGAGCGGGGGCAAAGTGAAGCCATTGCCCGCAATTTGCAGGAGATGGCCCGCTTTGAGGTACCCATCATCTGCATTGTAACGGGTGAAGGGGGAAGCGGAGGAGCGTTAGCCCTAGGCGTGGGCAATCATATATACATGCTGGAAAATGCCGTCTACTCCGTCATCTCTCCAGAAGGGGCAGCTTCCATCCTTTGGAAAGATGCCAGCCTGGCTCAGCAGGCTGCCGAACAGATGAAGATCACCTCCTACGATCTCTATCAATTTGGCATTGTAGACAAGATTATTCCTGAACCCAGGGGAGGGGCTCATCGCAATGTGGATGAGCAAGCGCAAGAGATCAAAAAAGCGTTATTGGAGGGGCTTAAAACCTTAGATCAGATGGATGGTCCGGCGCTAACCCATCACCGGTTTGAAAAGTTTAAGGCCATCGGTCAGTTTGGTGTGGCTTTGGATGAAGAGCAGGCGTAACGTGCTTCTGTGGGGAGACAGAAGCACTTTTTATATCGGCTTTAAAAAGGGTAGATAGGTGTACTTGTTAAATATTAAATAAAGGAGGGAATTTTGTGCGCAAAACCAAAATTGTGGCCACCATCGGGCCAGCCAGCGATGATTTGGAAACATTGGAACAACTGTTGCAGGCGGGGCTGGATGTGGCCAGACTCAATTTTTCGCACGGTACATATGAGGAACATGGCCGGCGCATTGCCAATCTTCGCTTGGCTATGGAAAGAACAGGTAAACAGATCGCTCTTTTATTAGATACAAAGGGACCGGAGATTCGCACGGGTCCTCTGAAGGAGGAATCCGTTTACCTAAAAGAAGGGGAGCAGCTGATTTTGACCACCCTTCCTGTGGATGGTGATCAGCATAAGCTATCTGTTTCCTACGCAGGATTGCCTCAAGATGTATATCCCGGTGCTAAAATTTTGATCGATGACGGCTTAATTGAAGCTGAAGTGGTGGATGTAGAAGGCACCGAGATCATCACCAAAATTTTAAACGGCGGTGAATTAAGAAGCTCAAAAGGGGTTAACGTTCCTGGGGTTTCCATCCGGTTGCCGGGTCTGACGGAAAAAGATGCGGCCGATATCCGCTTTGGCTTAAGTCAGGGCGTCGATTTTATTGCCGCCTCTTTCGTGAGGAAACCCAGCGATGTGCTGGAGATCCGTCAAGTGATTGAATCAGAAGGGGAAGCCTCCAACACAGTGCAGATCATCGCCAAAATCGAAAATCAAGAAGGGGTAGACAATTTAGACGCTATTTTGGAAGTGGCGGACGGCATCATGGTGGCTCGGGGCGATTTGGGGGTGGAGGTGCCGGCAGAAGAAGTGCCGGTGATCCAGAAGCAGATTATTGCCAAGTGTAATCAAAAAGGAAAAGTGGTGATTACGGCCACCCAGATGCTGGACTCTATGCAGCGCAACCCCCGCCCCACTCGGGCCGAGGTGGCCGATGTGGCCAATGCCATTTTAGATGGTACCGACGCTGTGATGCTTTCAGGTGAGACAGCCATTGGCAAGTATCCTGTGGAAGCGGTGCGCACCATGGCTCGCATTGCCAAACGAACGGAAGAAGCGATTCACTATACCAAGTGGCTGGAAGAGCGGAGCGCTGGTAAACAGAATACGATTGCCGACTCCATCAGCCAGGCCGTATCCAGAGCGGCCCTTGATCTGAATGCTTCAGCCATCCTCACACCCACCGAGAGCGGGTATACGGCTCGGCTCATCTCCAAATACCGACCCAAAGCACCCATTGTGGCCGTTACCCCCCATGAAAAGGTGGCTCGGCAGCTCTCCCTCTCTTGGGGCGTTTATCCTGTTGTTGCTCCGGCGGCTATAAGCACCGATGAGATGCTGGAAGTTACCGTAAGCCAATCCTTAAAAGCAGGCTATATTCATTATGGAGACCTGGTGGTGATCACCGCTGGCGTTCCCGTTCGGGAGCCAGGCACCACGAACATGCTGAAAATTCATGTGGTGGGAGATGTGATTGCCAAAGGGCAGGGCATTGGCCATCAAGTGGTCACCTCAGAAGTAGTCGTAGCTTTAAATGGCGAAGAAGCGATGCGGAAGATGAAGGAAGGAGCCGTTTTGGTTACCATTGCCACCGATAAAGATATGATGCCTGCGGTGGAACGGGCAGCGGCGCTGGTCACTGAAGAGGGAGGACTGACATCCCATGCTGCTGTGGTGGGCTTAAGCCTGGGCATCCCCGTGATCGTTGGTGTTAAGGAAGCCACCCGTCTATTGTTGGACGGAATGGAGATTACGGTGGATGCCGAAAGGGGTCACATTTACACCGGACAAGCCAATATTTTGTAGGGGGCGGTATCGATGGAGAAAGTGATTGAAGCGGAACTGAGGGTAAGATATCAAGAAACGGATAAAATGGGCGTGGTGCATCATGCTAACTATATTAAATGGTTTGAAGTGGGCCGAACCGAATTGCTTCGTCAGAACGGAATCAGCTATCGAGAAGTGGAAGAAAAAGGGTTTTACTTACCCGTGCTTGATGTCACCTGTCAATATAAAAAGCCAGCTTTTTATGATGATACCATACTGATCAAAACAGAGATCAGTCACTACACTGGCGCCCGCCTCACTTTCACCTATCATGTCTATCGTGAAGATGAACTATTGGTGGTTGGCACCACCACCCATTGTTGGACCAATCAAATGCTCAAACCCCTTAATCTGAAAAAAGCTTGGCCAGAGCTACATCATCTGTTGGCTCAGCTAAAGACCGGATAAAGGTCTCTGCTTCCTTTAGGAGAGTTTATCTCGCTTGAAGGAAGGATACGGAAGTGTGGATAGCCCAGTGCTAAGGGGGAAGAAAATGATCCGGTTGATCATCTTATTTCTCGTACTGATTCCATTCATTGAATTGTGGGTGCTGATTAAAGCGGGACAAGCCATCGGAGCCGGAACCACCATCATCTTGGTTCTTCTAACGGCCGTGTTGGGAGCATGGCTGATGCGGCGTCAAGGCTTAGAGACGCTTCAACTGATCCGCCTCCAACTTCAACGGGGAGAGATGCCGGGGCTCGCCTTGATTGATGGAGCGTGTATCTTGGTAGGAGGGGTCCTGCTTTTGACCCCTGGATTTATTACGGATTCCGTCGGTTTCCTTTTGCTTGTGCCTTATACGCGCAACATTTTTAAAGCATGGCTGAAAAGAAGATTGGAGGAGTGGATCAAACACGGCCGGTTTATCGTGATTCGCCGCCTTTAACAAAAGCCCACAAGTCCGCGAGTATCCCTGTCCGATATAGGGCCACAATGATGACGGCGAGAACAGGCCCAATGATTAAACCGATCATGCCAAAGAGGCTAAAACCAACAAACAGGGCAAAGAGGGTGACCAGGGGGTCCAAACCCACATTGTCCCCCAAAATTTTGGGCTCAATCATCTGACGCACCACGGTGACGATGGCATACAGAATGGCTAAAGCGATCACCATAAAGTAATTGCCGCTGATAAACTGATAAATGATCCAGGGGATAAAGATGAGGCCTGGCCCCACATAAGGCAACAGATCGGCCAAACTGGCAAAAAGGGCGATGGTTAACGTATATTCCACGTTTAAAATGGCCAGCCCGATCAACACAATCATAAAGGTGATGGCAATCAAGGTGAACTGGGCCCGGATGAAGCCAAATAATGCCCCTTTTAAATTGTTGTACACGGCTAAACTGCCCTC
>CALFAC010000108.1 GCA_937927935.1 uncultured Bacillaceae bacterium | reverse complement strand
GCACCAACGAAACGGGTGAAACCTCCCTGGCCACCCAAGGTGAAGAAGCATACCAGAAATCATGTATTTCCTGCCATGGAGCCAATCTTGAAGGGGGAGCCGGCCCTGCGCTCAACAACTTAACCTTAAGTAAAGAAGAAATTGTGGATGTGATCAAAAACGGTAGAGGCTCAATGCCAGGCAATCTGGCCCCTGGTCAAGAGGAAGCTATTGCTGATTATTTGTTAAGCCAGCAGTAATGTGCTGGCTTATTTATTTTTCACATATTCCTCCCTATTGAACAAGTTGAATCCCCTGAACAAAAAAGGTGTTAGGCAAAACAAACCGACATGCCTAACACCCTTTGAATTTTAACAAGAGGTTCCATTACGCTCTTTTCCGCTTCTTTTTCTTCCCTTTTACTTCCAGGACATGCAGTCCATTTTTTTTCTTGCCGTTTTTCTTCCTCTTTTTGGGTCGCTCCCGACGGGCCTGAGCTTCAATCAGTTCAAAATCCACGGTGCGCTCATCCAAGTTTACGCCAATCACCCGCACCTTCACATGATCCCCGATGCGAAAGATGCGGCCGCTCCGCTCCCCAATCAAAGCATACTGCCGATCATGGTAATGATAGTAATCATCCGTCAAATAGCTTACGTGAACCAAACCTTCCACCGTATTGGGCAGCTTGACAAACAGGCCGAATGAGGTAACCCCGCTGATCACCCCTTCAAACTCCTCACCGATTTTATCTTGCATAAACTCCGCTTTCTTTAACTCATCCGTTTCCCGCTCCGCTTCCTCAGCCAATCGTTCCCGCTGGGAGGATTGCTCAGCCACCTCGGGCAGGCGGTCTCCCCAATGGCTTAAAACAGAGGCGTCCATCTTTTTCTCAAACAGATAGGTGCGGATCAGCCGATGAACGATCAGATCGGGATAGCGGCGAATGGGCGCCGTAAAATGGGTGTAGTAGGGGGTGGATAGCCCAAAGTGACTGATGCATTCCGGCGCATAGCGGGCTTGCTGCATGGAGCGCAGCATCACGGTACTGATCACGTGTTCTTCTGGCGTATCTTTAATCTGTTCCAGCAAGTTTTGCAGCGCCCGGGGGTGAATGCGATTGGCCGTACCCCGCACCACATAACCGAAGTTGGTGACAAACTCTAGGAAAGCCTGCAGTTTCTCCGGTTTTGGGTCTTCGTGAATGCGGTAAATAAAAGGCACATTCATCCAGTAAAAATGTTCCGCCACCGTTTCATTGGCCGCCAGCATAAATTCTTCAATAATGTTTTCGGCAATGGAACGATCCAAGAGCACCACATCGACGGGTTTACCTTCCTCATTCACCTTCACTTTAGCTTCTTTAAAATCAAAGTCGATGGCCCCGCGGCGCATCCGTTTGGCGCGCAAAATTAAAGCCAACTCTTTCATCAGATCAAAATAGGGGACTAAAGAACGAAATTGTTCCACCACCTGTTCATCTTCCCGCTCCACAATTTGCCTAACCTGGGTGTAGGTCATGCGCTGGGTGGAGCGAATCACACTGGGGAAAAGCTCATGATGGATCACTTCGCCCTCAGGGCTGATTTCCATCAGGCAGGAGAGAGCCAGGCGGTCCGCCTGGGGATTTAAACTGCAGATCCCGTTGGAGAGTCGATGGGGCAACATGGGTATCACCCGATCCACCAGATAAACGCTCGTTCCGCGCCTAAAGGCTTCTTTATCCAATGCCGATCCTTCTTTTACGTAGTAACTTACATCGGCAATATGTACCCCAAGCAGGAAATTTCCCTCCGGCGTCCGTTTGATGGAGATGGCATCATCTAAGTCTTTGGCATCTTCCCCGTCAATGGTCACAATGATCTCATCCCTCAAATCCCTGCGTTGTTTCAGCTCTTCAGGATCAATCTCATCGGGGATCTGTTCAGCTTCTTCCAGGACTGCCTGGGGAAATGCTTCTGGCAACTGATATTTGCGAACAATGGATAAAATGTCCACGCCAGGATCATTTTTATGACCCAAAATTTCAATGATTTCCCCTTCGCTGGAGCGCCGACCTTCAGGGTATTTGGTGATCCTCACCACCACTTTATGCCCTTCGGCAGCTCCTTTTGCTCTCTCTTTGGGTACAAAAATGTCGTAGGTGATGCGCTTATCATCGGGAAGCACAAAGCCATATGTTTCGTGATCTTGAAAGGTGCCCACCACCTGGGTAAGGCCCCGCTTTAAAATGCGCACCACTTCCCCTTCCAGTCCCGGACCGCTCTGCTTGTGGCTGAGGCGCACCAAGACATGGTCCTGATCCATGGCTCCGTTTAAATCTTTCTCGGCAATGTACACATCCGGCTCACCAGGCCGATCAGGAATCAAAAAGGCAAACCCCCGGGCATGTCCTTGGATGCGTCCTTTGACCAGGTTCATCCGTTCGGGAAGACCGTAGCGGTTGGTGCGAGTGCGTACAATTTCGCCGCTTTCCTCCAATTTGTTTAACAGTTTGAGCAACGCTTTAAATTCCGCTGCAGAACTGATCCCCAACATGGTTTCAATTTCCTCAACACTTAACGGCTTGGACTGTTCTTCAAAAAAATGTAAGAGCTGTTCTTCAGTCATGATGAGGCTGATGACCTCCTTTCTGGTTCAAATCATGCGTCAATCACGCGTCTGATAAAACGGGCAATCTCCTCTTGAACAGCGTCCCGATCATGGTCAAGGGTGATCATGTGACCTGACCGGGAGAAAAACCGGAGCGTTTTATCTTGACTGGCCACTTGTTGATACAAGAGTTGAGCACTTAGGGGATGAACCGTTTCATCCTGCTGTGCTTGGATCACTAAGATGGGAGCCTTGATCACGGGCAGCATCAGGCGTACATTCTCCATTAAAGCCTGTAAACTGGCCACACAAGCCACCGGTGTTTGCTCATAAATATAGAGATGGCGCTCAATATGGGCCGGCTTCCGCCTTCTTCTTTTCACATACGGCCAGACGCCGCTCACATAGCGTGCCAAGCCTAAGCGGGGGTCTCTAACCACCAGCGGTGTACACAAGCTGACGATCCCTTTCACCTGCTGGTACTGGGCCAGCTTCAGAGCCAGCAAGCCGCCCATGGAAAAGCCGATCACCACCAGCTGGCGACAACCTTTTTCCTTTAATAACCGATAGCCTTTCAAGGCGCTGGCCCACCAGTCCACCCAAGTGGTTCGGCTCATCTCTTCTGGCGTAGTTCCATGTCCCTTTAACAAAGGGGCATGCACCGTTAACCCTTGCTGATGAAGATAGCGAGCCAAAGGATCAAGCTCCCGTGTGCTTCCCGTAAACCCGTGGATTAACAAAACACCCCGCTCAATCTGTACACCTTGATAAAAAAGGGGAAACGGCCGCCTGGCGGACATAAACCTGCGTCCTCCTTTTATCCATCTTACCCCGCTTTACGGAGATTTAAAAATAAAAAAACAGCAGGAACCGTCCTGCTGTATGGTATGCCATTAACGAACAATATAGGCCACAGCTAATGTCAAAATAATAAACAAGGTGCTAAACACAACGGTCAAACGAACTAAAAGGGCATCGATCCCCCTCGCTTTTTGCTTACCCAGCAGTTGCTCAGAGGCCCCGCTGATGGCTCCTGAAAGGCCCGCACTGCGGCCAGATTGTAACAAAACAACGGCAATTAAGGCCAATGAAACAATGATTAAAATAACTTTTAAGGCCGTCTCCATCTGCTCCACCTCCACTATTTCCTCTTGTACTATAGCACAGAACAAACCGCGATTCAAACATCTTTTTCAATAATCAAGCATGTCATTTGCAGTCATCTAACGATACCGATAAAATGAATAGGGAAAGTAATGTTCAAAAAAATACATCGTCTGTTTCAAAAAGGAGGAAACGGATCTATGTACGATATTGCCATTATCGGCGGTGGGCCTGCCGGGACAAGCGCAGCTATCTTCACCTCTAAAGCCGGTAAGAAAACCATTCTGTTTGACCATGATAAAGGAATGACCAAGCGAGCCTGGATTGAAAACCATTATGGTGCGCCAGACATTGAAGGCCCTCAACTCATCGAGACGGGACATCGGCAGGCTGAAAAATTGGGCACTGAGATCGTACAGGCCGAAGTGACCAATGTAACCAAAAACGGAGAAACATTTGTGATTGAAACGAATGATCAAAAATTTGAAGCGAAATATGTCATATTAGCGACTGGCTTGGCCACCGATTTGGCAAGCAAGATGGGTGTCAACATTAAAGAGGGGACTGAACCACGCGTTCCCAAAGTGGTCGATTGTGACGCTCAAGGGAAAACGAATGTAGATGGAGTATGGGCGGCCGGAACCGTCGCCGGTGTGAGCGTACATACGATTATCACTGCAGGGGACGGGGCCAAGGTCGCTATCAATTTAATTAGTGAAATAAATGGTGAACGCTACGTTGATCATGACATTTTGAAAAAATAAAAAGATCTGAACCCTGGGACCCTTGTACAAAGAATGTACAGGGTCCCTTTTGTTTTTTCTTATAACCCAATAGAGACAGGGCTATGTTTCCCTTGACAGACGTTTAACCCACTTGTGAGAGTTCACATATACAGACTGGCCAACAAGATGCCCAATGCTTCTTCATAGATTTCACTAAATTGACTCAGGGGCAGTGGGTTAACCCCCAGGCCCAATTCGACGGTAAAACCTGGCCGCTGCCATTCATAAATGAACCAATCCTTATAGCCGGCATAACTGTCTACATAACGAATGGGGCGATAGCCGCTCACCCGACTAAATTCATTCACCAACACTTCAGACTCAGGAGGTTCCAGCCCCAAAAAGCCCCAGTAGATCACTTCCCCCTGGGTGTGAAAAGCCAGAACCCGGTTAAAGTTCCTTTGACGGGTTAATGTGGCCATGGCCTGGGCTTCCGGTTCACTTAAAGGGCGAGGACCAGGATAGTCCCGGGGAGCAGGCCGATTGGGTCTTTGCTCAACCTCCTTCTCCCATAAAGCCGGAAACTGATCATTTAAATCAACACCCCGGATATTGGCTTTCCACCCTGAAAAGTTGGTACTGCCTCCATTAATCTCCAGCACCTGCGAGCGATATGGCTCCTCGCTAGGCAGGCCATTGATCACCAAATCGACACCATCGGGATTCACCATGGGTACCATGGAGAGAAAAGTTTGCTCGTACAACGGCATGGTCACCCTGCCCCGAATGGGCGTCATATTGGTTAAAGAGAGCAAATAGTGGTTTAAGAACTGCATCAGCACGGGCGTGGTGATCCATTCATTGGCGTGAAACGAACCATTGACGTGAACCCGCTTGCTCCCTCGTCCCACGGTGAGCTCAGGGATCGCCTTGCCCATCACCGAATCACCAATGGAGCGCTGCCTCAAAAAGGGATATATCTCTAACAGACGGCTAATATCACTCACCAATGCTGCATAATCGTAGGGGCGCTCGCCTTGGACCACCATCCAGGTGACCCGAATGGGCCAGTTGATCTGCTGTCCCACTTGAAGCCGCTGGGGATCAATGCCTGGGTTAACAAGGAATAATGCATCTAGGTTGAGACCTTGCCTAACCGCTAATTGCCACAATGTATCCCCCGCCTGGATGGTATAGGTGGAGAGCACAAAGCCAGGTATGTTCACACTTTGGCCCACTTGGAGCCGCTCCGGGTTAATCCCCGGATTGGAATCAAGAACAAGCACTAACGGAAGGCGAAACAGCTGGCTATAGTACCACAGGGAATCCCCTGGCCTGACCGTCACGCGCACACGCATCCCTCACCTTTCTACATAAGCTCTCTACTATCCTATGATGGGGGCGGGTTGGGCGCTACACCGGCCTAATGGAAGACAGCCCTGGTAAGCATGGTGCATAGCTAAAAATAAATGGGAATGCTAAAGTAGTAATAAATAGAAGGATTAAAAGGAGGTAGAAGGGTGAGTAAAAATATTGCCGACAAACTGGGTAAAGGCATTTCACCGGATGATTTTATTAATGGGATGACCGTCAATCAGGATAAGTTAAAAGATTGGTATGAACGGTTTTCCTGGGATGAGGAGAAACGGGCCGCTCTAGTCAACTTGAAAGAGAAGTTAAACGTACGGGCAGCTATCTTGGCGGCCGACTGGTGCGGAGATGTGGTGCGCAACCTACCCGTGGTGCTTCACGTTTTGAAAGAGTTGGGTATTGAAACGGAAATTTTTATCATGGAACAGCATCTGGACCTGATGGACCAATTCCGCACCATGGGGGGACGTTCCATTCCAAAGGTGATTTTCACCGATCCTGAAGGCAATGTGCTGGCCGACTGGGGCCCCCGACCAGCCTATATTCAAGAGCCCATGGTTCGCTTTAAACAGGAAAATCCCGATCCCAATGCCCCCGACTATGACGAGAAAAAAACAGCCGCCTACGAAGAGATCCATAGGCGGTACGGCAAAGGAACAGAATATCAACAGCTGATCGTAGACGAGCTGTATCAGTTGTTCTCTAAACTGGCTGCGGCTTAACTCTAAACGGACGGCGCTTAATTTAAACGAACAACTCTTTTAAAACCCATATAAAAAACCTATATAAAAACATTAAAACCCCCTAAGAGGCTGACCGCTCCTCTCAGGGGTTTTTTAACCTATTTAATTTAACCTATTTAATATTGATTGTGATAATAAATTAGGAATGGCCATTACGACCATGCTCCTATGCCTTCGGCTTCATCTGGTTATTTTAAGCCAGTTTTTTGTACAATTTAAGGGCATTCTCCACTTTTATTTTGTGGCGCAGCTCCTTGGGAAAACGGTTTAAGGCCAATTCGGGATGGTCAAAGTCCCAGTGGGGATAATCGGATGAAAACATAATGTTATCTTCCAGTCCAGCCATTTCAATAATGGACGTCAGATGTTGAGGATGGCTAGGCTCTTCCAAAGGCTGGGTGGTGAAACGGATATGCCTTTTAATGTATTCTGAGGGCAGTTCCTTTAACCAGGGCACTGTATCTCTTAAAGCTTTATAGTTTTTATCCATCCGCCACATTAAATGAGGTGCCCAGCCAATGCCCCCCTCCATCGCCACCACAACAAGATGGGGGAATTTCTCAAAAACGCCTTCACAAATTAAACTGTTCACCTGAGCCATAAAATTGATGGGTAAGATGTTATGGTACTCCAGGTAACGGGTAGGAAAACCGGACGGTGTGGGTGCTCCAAACAGGGCGCTACCTTCAGATCCAGGATGAAGCACCACCGGCAACCCATGGCGCTCCGCCGCTTCATAGATGGGGTGATAAAACCGTTGACCATAAGGCATTCGAGACGTGCTGGCCATAATGACCTGAACCATACCGGGATGACTCGCCATGCGGTCGATCTCCTTGGCTGCCATTTCCGGATTGTTGGAATTGATCAATATGCTCCCTTTAAATTTCGGGCTTACACTTAACCACTTGTCAACCAGGTAATCATTATGGGCTGAAGCTAAGGCATCCGCATAATCGGGGTCAAACAGAGCCGCTATGGATAAGGATGGGGTGGAGTGGGTTAAAATGCCGTAATCGATGTTATATTTTTCAATATGGTGCTCCAGCAAAAAGTGGGGATCACTCCCCGGATGGCCACCGTCAGGGGTGCGGGCATCCAGCCGATTTTTACCCACTTGACTAAAATAGGTGCTAATATTGTACCCCACCTCCAACCATTCCTTATGCCACACTTTTGGCAAATAGGGCAAAAGGGCCTCACGGTTTGGGAAGGTATTATGCACATCCGTATCAATCAGTTGGGGCCGATTCTCCTGTTTCACTTCTGCCATTCTCCGCTTCACTCCTTCTGTCCACATTGAAGTGAGGTTACGCCCTCGATTTAAAAATGACGAAAACATCCTCATTTTCAACTTCTACGGGCACTTGTTTCAATTTTGTATTTTCATCGGCCAAGTGTTTCCCCGTTTTCAAATCAAATTCCCAGCCATGCCACGGACAGCGCAAAATTTGACCATCCAATCCAAAACGATATTCATACACACGGGAGGGGAGTCGCGTTCCACATATTTCTCCCTCACACACTGGGGCGGCAAAATGGGGGCAGTAGTTTAACCAAGCGTAAAAGTCTCCATCCACATAAAAAACACCAATCTCATGTTTGCCCACTTTTACAATTTTTCTGCCCGCTTGAATCAGCTCTTGCTTGTGGCCCACCCAGTGTTTGCTCGTGTCGGTGACTGTCACTCATGACCCTCCTTTTTTATCTGATTATTCGTTTATTTACATGATAGATCATGAAGGAGGGTTTGAACATAAAGATTAGATGGATAAAAGTTGCACTTTTGTTTGATCAGTTTTTTCTAAATTCCCTTGGTGATAGGCCGGTATGTTTTCTAAAGACACGAGTGAAATAAAAGGCGTTGGCATAGCCTACGCCACTTGCAATCTGGGTAATGGGGAGACGGGTGGACAAAAGGAGTTGTTTGGCTTTATCTAAGCGCAACTTGGTCACATATTCCATCGGGGACATTCCCGTCTGTTCTTTAAACAGGGTTGAAAAATAACTGGGTGACAGGGAGACGTAGTTAGCCAAGATGTCCCGGTTTAAGGGTTCGGTGTAGTGATTTTGGATATATTTAATCGCTTTTTGAATCACATCATTTTGATTGTGGATTTGTTCCTTATTTGTTTGGTAAACCTGTTGCACTTTATTCAGGATGGAGAGCAGCAAGAACTTGGCCTGCCATTCATAATCGATCTTTTTAGCTTGCCACCTGCTGTGGGCTTGCCGGAACAGATCATAAAACTCCGGTTCTGTAGTGTGAAGATAGGCAGGCAAAGGCAGCCCCTCCTCACCCGTCACCGCCTGGCTTTTAGCACCGTCCCATTGAATTAACGAATAGTAGTAATGAATGGAGTAACAGTGGAGACAATCTTCTGCGGATGTTTTAATATCCAGCCGACTTCCCGGAGTAATTCTAAAGATGGTACCCGGCTGTGCGGAAAACGAGGTGGAATTAATCACAAAAAATGCTTTGCCTTTATACACATAGCCAAGGGTGTTGACATTCTGGCTACTTTTTTCAATAACGAGATGATAATTGCTCTGTTTCCAGTAATCTTTATTTTTATCGAATACGTTAATGATTCGCGGATGAAACTGGGTTAAAAATTCGTAGTCCACTTTCCTTCCCCTCGTCATTAATTTGCTTTTCATTAAAGCAAAAAGAAGGGGGAAGGGTCAATTAATTTTTATTTGAAAGTAAGTTTTCTGTTTACGGAACCTGTGTTAAATATTCATTGATGTTTTTCAGTTCTTGGTCATAGATGGAGCGAATCACAGCAGGAGTGACGAGTCGCTCCACCCAGCCGGAGAAACCCGGCTTTTTAGGAAATTGGGAGGTGAGCTTCAATAGGCATTGACCCTCGGACTCCGGAACCAGCTCCCAAATGGTGGTAACGCCCGCGGATCTGTCTTGTTCCTGTACGATTCGGCCCGGTTCTGGTTCTGAAAGGGTCATGATCAGTGACGAGCGGGAACCCAGCACATTCATGGTTAGACGGAACACCGTACCTGCCCCTTTGCCCCCCTCCAATACCTCAAGGGTTTCAAATTGCTTAGGAAGAATGCGGCGATGTTCTTCCATATCAATGATCAAATTGTAGATTCGTTCCGGAGAGGCATTAATTCTGCGTTCCACAGAAACTTCGTAATGATCCACTTTTGTTTCCCTCCCGATCGGTGCGTTACGCACCCATGTATGGAGAATACATGGTGCTAAGCCCTAGCGAACAATACTGCAGGACGTGTCACTCCTTTTCTTCTTCTTTGACCAGTAATCGATCACCTCTTGGGTGGTTACGGTCAGACCAAAGACGGAATCCACATTGTTTATGGTCCCTTGATGCGCTTCAGGCGTTTCAGCTGCGCAACCGTCGGTCACCAAGGTGACGTTGTAATCCATCATAAAACCATCTCTAGCCGTCGATTCCACACAGATGTTGGTCACCACACCGGTTAAAATGATGGACTTGCGTTTAAGGGTCCGTAACTTTAGATCAAGATCGGTACCGATAAAGGCGCTGTAGCGGTGTTTTTCGATGATATAATCCCCTGGTTGAGGAATGATCTGATAAAACTGAGCCCCCCAGCTATCCTTGGCACAGACGAGCCTATCCCATTCGCCCCCCTTTTTGTTTTTCCAAGCTTCGGATACGGTGCTTTCATCCAACGTCATCTGGACTAAAAAAACGGGAACCTGGTGATCCCGAGCCGCATTGATCAAGGCGATCACATTGGGCACAATGGCTTGAAAAGCTTTGTAGTTTCGCCCCCGTTTAGCAAAGGCCCCCTCCTCATGGCAAAAATCATTTTGCATGTCGATCACAATCAAAGCGGAATCTTGTGGATTTAAATACACGTCAGTATTCATTAAGCTAACCTCCATTCTTAACACTCTATCTTTATTAAATACATAAGGTTAATTCTTTTCAATTGATTGTCTATTTTTCATCGATCTTGCTGGTAGCGATGATCGTATCAACCGCTCTTACACGATGTTTACCTATGAAAACAAAAAAGATCTAAACGGGGATGACAATCCCTGTTTAGATCTGCTAATCCATTTAAGAGAATAGACGGCTTACCCAAGAGGAAACAGCCTGCCAGATTCTCTTGAAGAATGAGGTATCCTCTATCGATGCATCCTCTATGGAGAGACTGGCTTCTCTTTGTTCCGGATCACTTGGCTCTTCAACTGCTGGCACCATCGTTTGAGAGGAGTCTGGTCCCTGTTCACTATGTTGATCGTCCATTAATCGGCTTACGTGACTGACAGGACGATCGGCATCTAAAGGAACAATCTCATGCCCTTCCACCACAACAATCATATCCCGGCCATATTTGTCATACACCAGCTGGGCGGTCTGTTCATTAAAGGGTTGGATGGCTACTTCCACTCGGTTCTCCCAAACATTGATGCCGGCCGACCAAATTTTAACCCCTTGATCTTCAAAGGCGTGCATATCGATCTCTTCTAGTTTGGCCATAAGCTCTTTTTCGGAATAGTCCACGATCCGGATCTTCAATTTATCTTGGCCAGCCATCTCCTCCAGTTCCTTTTGTTGCCCAGGGGGGAGGGGTTTAGTCACCGATAACACAATCACAGATTCCCCATCCACCCACTCAATATGAATGCTGGCAAAAATGTTGGGATCCACATGGTCAGCCACGTACTTCTGAATCTTATCCACCAGCATCGGTTCAGGATTGGCCATCGATTCGGCTCCTTCTCCCTCTACCCGAACAGGACCGGCAGGCAAAAGCCCCTCCATCTTTTCTGACTCAGCCAAAACAGTGATCCCAGGCACCAAGCAGACCATCAAAAGCAAAACACATGCCATCCCTTTTCCTTTCTTAATCATTTGTCATCAACCCCCTAGGTCTTAAGAAAGTGACGCTTTCCATAGGTTACTTTATATTGTTAGACGGGATCCATATCACGATTGTTGCAGGCCGTAAAAGATATAAA
>CALFAC010000107.1 GCA_937927935.1 uncultured Bacillaceae bacterium | reverse complement strand
CTGATACAGGGCATCCTCCAAGTCGTACAGCAGACTGATGACGGTGTCGGAAGCTTCCTGCAGCTGTTGGAAGGCGTGTTCCGCTTCTTCCCGTCTGCCCTCCTGATAGGCCAGCACCGCCTCTTTGGCCCAGCGATGCACTTCCCGGTGGGGCTCTTCCAGCTCTTGATAGGCGGGCAAGTTTTTCACCTCATCGGGGAGAGGACCATAATACCATTGGCCCAATCGGCAGGTCTCATGAGAGGTGACCCGCTCCAGATCAATCTGCTCCAGCCCCAACAGCATGTTGTACACCCGCCATTTCCACATGAGATGATCAGTTTTGGCCGCTTTAATCAGTTCCTGCATGGACAGCTTCCCATAGCTTTCAATCAGCGCCAGCCGTTGCTGGTCCAGCTGTTTACTCAGTTCCAAAATAATTTGGGCGGTATGTTTGGCCAGCTCCTGCGAGCGGGTGCCCAAATCATAGATGGCGCTGTTACGCTCAGCAATATCGGTGATGGAAGCCGTCTGCTCCTCGGTCATGGCGGCAATTTGGGTAATGGCCTCATTGATCTCCTGCATGGTGGCCACGATTTTGTCCAAAGCGTGTTCCGCCTGCTTCGTTCCCGCCACACTTTGCTCCACCCAGGAAGCCGTTTTTTCCATCTGGCGGGTCATCTCCATGAAAGCCTCCTGCAATGCTTCCAGCCGGTTGGTGATCTGCATCGTTTCCGCTTTGGTATGTTCGGCCAGCTTGCGAATCTCCTGGGCCACCACGGCAAATCCCCGCCCGTGTTCCCCCGCCCGGGCCGCCTCGATGCTGGCATTTAGGGCCAAGAGGTCCGTCTGGTCGGCAATATGCTGGATCGATTCTATGACGCCGTAAGTCTGTTCAATGTTGGTTTGCAAATTTTCCACCTGCTTGGCCATCTGTTCATAGACACCGCCCACCTGCTGAATGTGATCCAGGGTTTGTTGGATCTCACCACGGCTTTCATCCACCGAACGGACACCCACCTCCGTCTGTTCAGCCACCTGGCCGGAATGGGCCGCCACTTCCTGGATGGAGGCGCTCACTTGCTGAGCGGCGCTGGTCACATTGTGGCTTTCATCCAATAAATGATTCATGCCGTTCACCAGCTGTTTGGTGGCATTCAGCTGGGTGATGTAATTTAAGGTGTCCGACACGTTATGCAGCCGTTCTTGCACCATCTCTTCCAGGTAGGCTTCCATCATGATTTGCTGGTCAAAGGCGGCCAGTTTTTGGACTGCCAGGACCGCCTCCACCCTTTTTTCAGGACTGTACTTGCGGGTCAATACAAAAGCGGTGATGGTGTGAATCAGCTGGTGATGGGCGACCATAAACCAGTCGGCGCTCATCTTCAGGTGAGTGTTCATTTTGCCGATGGCGATGCGCTGGTCCACATACTCCTGATCTAGGCTGGCCTTAAGTAAGAGATCCACATACTTTTCCATGGCTTGGCGCAGGTTGTCCAAGCCGGACTGATCAAGCTTTTCCTTGATTTTGTCATTGGCCAAAAGATGTTTAATAAAGTGGTCCACCATCTCCTTTTTGTAAGGTTCAAGCAAGGGAGCCATCTCCCTCACCAGCTGCACCTGCTTCTGGGTAATGCCCATCAAGGCAAGCCGCTCCCTGATCCAGCCCTGGACAGGCAGATCGGTCTCGTTCTGGTGGTTGACGTAGGCGAAAAAGTCTTGACGTTTACGACTTATAATCCCCATCTGTAACCCCTCCGTCTTCTTCAATTGTTTCTGGATTTAAGGAACACCTTATCAAACAGCGACTCCAACTCCTGAGCTGGAACGGGAGGGCTAAAGTAATAACCCTGAATATAATCACAGCGTTGTTCCTTAAGGAAGGCCACCTGTTCCTCTGTTTCCACCCCTTCGGCCACCACCTGCATGTTTAGGGCATGGCCGATGGAGATGATGGCGGGAATCAAGGTGTGCGCCTCATGTTGAGCGTTCATGTTTTCTATAAACAGGCGATCCATCTTTAACGTATCCATGCCAAAGGCCTGCAAATACCTGAGGGAAGAGTAGCCACTACCAAAATCATCCAGGGCAATCTTCACGCCTAAAGCTTTAAGTGTATTCAATCTCCCTTGGGTCTCTGTTTCACCTAAGAGTGCAATGTTTTCCGTTATTTCCAGTTCAAGGCAGTGGGGTGGAAAGCCTGTTTGAGAAAGGATGGAACGCAGAACCGGGACAAAACTGTTGTGCATCAACTGGACAGGTGAAACATTAACGGCCACAGTGAGATTTTCATACCCTTGCCGATGCCAGTTTAAGGTTTGTTGAATCGCTTCTTCCAGTACATAAACCCCAATCGGGATGATCAAGTTGGTTTTTTCAGCAATGGGGATAAACTCGGCCGGGGAAAGGGAACCCAGTTCCGGATGGTTCCAGCGCACCAGCGCCTCAGTTCCCCTAATCCGGCCCGATTTTAAATCCACCTGGGGTTGGTAAACCACGGTAAACAGCATCTGATCAACGGCTTTATACAGCTCATTTTCTATCTCCAGCCGGCGGGAAAGCTTCGCCTTATGGTGGGTATAATGCAGCTTCATATTGATGCCTTTTGATTTGGCGTAATACATGGCGTGATCGGCATGTTTCATCAGGGCGGCAGCATCCGTTCCATCCTCAGGATAGGAAGCAATCCCCATGCAGACGGTCAGCTGAAACTTTTTCTCTTCCACGGTGATCGCTTCAGAAACCGTTTGTTTAATCTCCTGCAGGATGGCCTCCAGCTCATGGGATTGGCGGTCAGCCACCAGCAGGATAAATTCATCGCCGCTGTAGCGGGCAATAAAGGTGGAGGGATGTTTAGACTGCCACCTTATCAGCCGCCGGCTCACCTCTTGTAAAATGGCATCACCCGTTTCATGACCCCAGGTATCGTTAATCACCGAAAAGCGATCCAAGTCAAGCAGAATCACTTCCAGGCTGGATTGGTACTGTTTGGCGCGCTGCACATAGCTGTCCAGGGTTTTGGTAAAGAGTCGCCGTTTAGGCAGCCCCGTCAGATCATCATAGTAGACCAGATGTTCCAGCCGCTCTTCAGCCCGCTTCTGATCCGAAATATCCGTGCGGATGGAGATATACTGTTCCGGCCGGCCTTGATCATCTAAAAAGGGAACGATGGTGGTTTTCACCCAGTAGTCACTGCCATCTTTGGCCCGATTTTTAATTTCACCCTGCCAGATCTGACCGCTGGAGATCACCTGCCACATGTGGCGGAAAAACGATGGGTCATGGTAGCCGGAGTTAACGATGCGATGGGTTTGTCCGATCAGCTCTTCCCGTCGGTATTTTGAAATCTGGCAAAATTTGTCGTTCACATAGGTGATGACGCCATTTTTATCCGTAATGGACACAATAACCGATTGGTCCAGGGCATGTTTCAGATCTTCCAATTCCTTCATGAGCCGGCTCATCTGACGCAGCTTGTGATGAAAAGCGGCCTGGTCCCCCTTGGAAAAAGAAGCCAGCAGCTCATCCACAAGGTTCATCTCATCCACCCCCCCACCGTACTGACTCTGAGTGATGATCTGGGTATAATGAACCAAACCGGTCAGCCCATCCACCCAATTTGACGGGTATGGTTACTGGTTAATCGACTGTAATAATCCTATTAAACTGTTATTCTAATCCTAGTATACTGGTCAATTCTTCCAGCTTCAACATTGTTCTACCAATTTTGACAGTACGAGACTTTAGTACTATCCATTTCGCCAGAATGTAAAAGATTGTTCACTAAACATTAAAAAATGGACCAATTTTAAATAGGCAAAAGGGTTGGGGTGGAGTAAAATAGGACTATCATCACCAATTTTATCCAACCTTTTGACCAGTTTGACCCACTTCTTAGTAGAGGAGGATGATGATGCGTAAATCGATCGTGATTGCCGAAAACCCCCTTTCTCGCTTTTTATTTTCAGATACTGCCTCAGCCTGGATCTGGCTGGTGATCCGCCTCTATGTGGGCTGGGCCTGGCTGAGGGCCGGTTTAAATAAAGTGGGCTCTCCCGCCTGGACCGGAGCGGAGGCGGGCAGCGCAGTCCAAGGTTTTATTCAAGGGGCTCTGGCCAAAGCGGCGGAAGGAAATGACGTCCCCGGCTGGTATGCCTGGTTTTTGGAAAATGTGGCTCTGCCCAATGCCTCCCTCTTTGCCTTTTTAGTGGCCTGGGGAGAAGTGTTGGTAGGGCTGGGCCTCCTTTTAGGCTGTTTAACAGGCATTGCCGCCTTTTTTGGCAGCCTGATGAACGTCACCTTTTTACTCGCCGGAACCATCAGCTCCAATCCCATTCTCTTTATCTTGGCCACCTGGCTGGTGTTGGCCTGGAAAGTGGCCGGTTGGTACGGCCTGGATCGCTGGCTGCTTCCCCTCTTAGGCACACCGTGGCAGCGGCCGGACGAAAAAGGCTTTATTGCCCAACATTAACGATTTCAAATGGCTGTTTTCAAGTGAAATCTAAAAAATACCCCCCTGATGGTTTCACCTGTCAGGGGGAATTTTGATTTGTTTTGCTGTTTGGGGCTATTGATCTGTTAATACTGATCAAACGGTTGGAATGGCAAAATTTGGAATGGCTAAAAACGGTGTCGTTTTTAGTCGATATTAGGAATAGAGACCTATTCCAAAAGATGGAAATCTCAATTCTAGCAATGTGATTTGTAATCATGTTTGACTAATGGACGATGCAAAAGTATGGGCTAGAAGGAGTCGTTATGTGTGAAAAGTAAAAGATTCAGATTTCCCATTTCAGCGAAACTGATCTGCGCCTTTATGGCCGTTCTTTTGCTGCTCGCCACTGTGGCGGTCATCGCCATTGTGCAGTTTAAAAAAGTGGATGAACAATATACCGGTCTACTCTCTCGGCGGTCCATGGTGATTGAAAATGTGCTCAAACTGAAATCTGAAGCCGTGGCTCAGGAGAACGCGGTCAGGGGATTGTTATTAACGGGGGATACAGCCTATCTGGATGATTTCAACGCTTCCAAGGAGAATTTTAATCAGGCTTTTGAGGAGTTTGCCCCCACGGCCCCCAATGAAAGCGCCCGAAAACAGATCGCCGATTTAAAGGAAGCTTATGATGCCTATCTGGCCAAGTTGCAAGAGATTATTCAGCTGCACCACAATAATCCGGAAGCGGCTGTTCAGTTGTTAAAAACGGATGCGTTTAATCAGGCTCGGGCCAACTTTCACCAACATGCGGATGGCATCTTAACCGTGGCCAATAACGTGATGGCGGAAGATCAGGCCCATGCCAACAACCGGGCCAAGTTTGTCAATCAATTGTTAAACAGTGCTATGGTGGTCTCACTGCTGCTGGGCCTCTTAATCAGCCTGGCCATCAGCCGCTCCATCGCCAAGCCGATCCTTTCCGTCTCCAAGACCATGCGCCAGCTGGCCGACGGCAATTTTTCAAGCGGGGCGGAAACCGTCAAGAGTCGTGATGAGATTGGTGATTTGGTCAACTCCCTGAACCAGATGGTGCATGATTTAAGAAATATCCTGGCTAAAGTGTCCGAGTCCGGCCAGTACATCGTCAAGGTCACGGAGGAGTTGGAAGCCGCCTCCCGGCAAAGTTCAGCCACTTCCGATCAAGTGGCCCAAGTTTCGCAACAAAACGCCCAGGGAGCCGAAAAGCAGCTGCAAACGTTTCAGCAAACAGCGGCCAAGGTGGATCAGATTGCCCAGGGAGTCGTGCATATTGCCCAATCGAGCGGCGATATGCAGCGGGTGGCTAAAGAGGCGGCTGAAATCACCAAAAACGGGTCCAATCTGATTAGCCATGTGGTGCAGCAGATGGATGAAATCAATGCCAAAACCAAACAGGCGACAGAGATCATCTTGTCCCTGGATGAGCACTCCAAAAATATTAGCGAGATTATCACCTTCATCACTTCCCTGTCGGAGCAGACCAACCTTTTAGCCCTCAACGCAGCCATTGAAGCGGCCCGGGCCGGGGAGCAGGGGAAAGGCTTTGCCGTCGTGGCGGCCGAGGTGCGCCAGTTGGCCGAGGAATCCCGTCAATCGGCGGAGCGGGTGATTGAAATGATCGGCCATATCCAGCAGGGCATAAATCTGGCGGCCGCTGCCATGCAGGAAGAAAACCGGCTGGTCACAGACGGGTTGGCCCAGATTAGTCAGACCCAACAAGCCTTTGAAACCATTGAATCGTCCATTGAACAGGTGACCGCCCAGGTGGAAAAAGTGACCCAATCGGTGGAAGAGATCAAAGAGAACAGCATGCAAATTACCACTGAGATTAAAGATGTGCATGCCATTTCGGAAGAGGTGCTCCACCTGTCCCAGGAGAGCGCTCAAGCGACCGAAGAACAGCTGGCCGCCATGCAGGAGATGGCCGCCTCCATCCAAAACCTGGCCCATTTGGCCGAGGAACTGCAGCAGCATATTTCCCGCTTTAAATTTTAAAAACACCTCCCTTTAAACACCTTATGGCCATTTAAAATTAAACTTTCCCTGCACAAATTGAAAACCGCCTCTGCTGCTTACTCAGTGAGGCGGTTGCTTACTGATTGAGGCGGTTCCACGCTTTAATCTCCCGGATGGCCTCCAGCTGACTGCGGGTGCGCATCTCCGGCAAAAACCAGACCAAACCTAGGGGATCCTCCGCTTTGCGGCCGGTCCGACCCGCCATCTGAATCAGAGCGGCGCTATCAAAGAGGGGATCATCGGCTCCCAAGACAGCCACGTCACTATAGGCGATGGTGACCCCCCGTTCCAAAATGGTGGTGGTCATCAGCAGGCGGATCTGATGCTGTCTGAACCGGCGGACGATCTGGTCCCGCTTGGGATGGTGGGCATGCACTCGAGCCAGGGTGAAATCCTGCAGGGACATTTCTTTTAGCTTCTCTTTCGGCCGATCTTGTTCTGACTGTTTTTGCATAAAGGGGAAGAGAACCTCTTTGATATAGTTTGAGACAAGCTCTAGATCCCCCACCTGGGGCACAAACAGATAGCCGTACCGCTTGTTTTCAAGCAGGTGGAGGAGATACTCCACCAGGGGGGTGATCACTTCCCCCCGGGCCATCTTTTTGCGCCAGCGGCCGACGGGACGGATGCGCGGCACGGCCAGGGGCTGGCCATGAAAACGGCGGGGCACTGTCACATAGGGAAGCCTGCCGCTCTGGGCTTCCCTTTTCATTTCCGGTCGAGGAGTGGCCGTCAGATAGATCACTTGGGCCTCCCCGGTTTTGGCTCGATTGACGGCCAGGGGCAGCATCGGGTCATGGTGATAGGGAAACGCATCTTCCTCGTCAATCACCACCAGGTCAAAATGGCGGTAGAAACGGAGAACCTGATGGGTGGTGGCCAGTACCAGCTGGGCCGGTGTATACCGGTCCGGACTGCCGCCATAAAGCGCACTCACCGTCACCGCGGGGAAAGCTTCTTTCAACCGGGGCGCCAGCTCCAGGATGACGTCCCGGCGGGGCGCGGTGATCAGGACGCGCTCACCTTCATTAAGAGCGTAGCTAAGCATCTCATACAGCATCTCGGTCTTGCCCGCTCCGCATACGGCCCAGACCAAAAAGGCGGGCTCCTTTTTTTCTTTCACAAACTGCACCAAGGCGCGAGACGCCTTTTGTTGCCAGGGGCTTAACGTTCCCTGCCACTTCAGCTCCACCGGAGAGACGGTCGGTTCGATGGGCACAGTAGCCCAACGCAACATCGGCTCACAGGCCCTCACCCGCCCTAACGCAAGGCAATGGGGACAGTAGGCACAGTCGTCCGACCCGCAGCGCTCGCAGAGAAAGGGCACCACCTCTTGGGAACCGCACCGGCTGCATTGAAACCGGCGTTGTCCGTCGAACAACCGCCTAAGCCAGCGGGAGCGAACAGGCCGTAGGGAGGGCTCCCAATTAAAAAAACCCTGCAAATATCCCCATTGCAGAGTCTCTAAGCTGCCCTCTCCCAGTTGATAGGCTTGATATGCTTGTTTGACCTCATCCAAAAGCAAAAAGCGCCCCGCTAAGGCCCCGGCCAGCAGTTCCCATTCCGGTCTT
>CALFAC010000106.1 GCA_937927935.1 uncultured Bacillaceae bacterium | reverse complement strand
TTGCGATAATCCAAATGGGCATATTTGGGAAGCAGGCGGGTGGGCAATTTCAAGGCATCCTTCCTAAAAGGCGGTGCCAGTTGAGTGCCATCCACCATAATATTAAGCACGGTGGGTTTCTCAGACTGAAGGGCCCACTGTAAAGCATCGGCCAGCTGATCCGGATGATCGATGCGGATGCCTTCGGCCCCCATAGACTTGGCCACCTCGGCAAAATCGGGCCCATCAATATCGGCCCCCACAAAGCGGCTGTTGTAATAGTCCACCTGGTTTTTCTTCTCCGCCGACCAGGCCCGGTTGTTAAAGACGCAGGCCACCACCGCCAGCTTTTGCTCCACAGCGGTGCTCACCTCATGCAGGCTCATGCCCCAGGCCCCATCCCCCACGATGGCCACCACGGGACAATCGGGCCGGGCCAGTTTAGCCCCCAGGGCGGCCGGATAGGCAAAGCCGCAGTTGCCAAAGGTGAGGGCGGCAATATGTTTTCGACTTTGGGTAAATTTGAGATAGCCATTGGCCGTGGAGGAAACATTGCCAATATCGCTGGTCACGATGGTGTCGGGGGTAATGGCTTTGGACAGCTCCAACAGCGCCCGGCGGGGATTGATGGGGTTGCCCTCCACCATGGCCAAATCCACCAGCTCCTGCTCCCAGCGCTTTCGTTCAACAGCCAATTCCTCCAGGCGGGCCTGGTTGGGGGTGGGGTTGGGATTGTGGGCTTTGAGACGGCGGATGATCTCTTCGCTGGCCGCCCGGGCATCGGCGATGATTCCCAACTCGATGGGATGGGTGCGGGCGATGTTGCGATGGTTAATATCGATCTGAATGATTTTGGCCTGTTTGGGGAAGTAGTCGATGTCATAGCAGGGCAAGGTGCCAAAGACAGACAGCCGCGTGCCAATGGCCAGTACCACGTCCGCTTTTTGCAGGGTGCGCATGGCCGCTTTGGACCCCATGTAACCGATGGGCCCCATGGCTAAGGGATGATCGGCCGGGAAGGCATCGTTATGCATGTAGGAAACCACCACAGGGGCCGTCAAATGTTCCGCAATCGCTTTCACCGCTTCAATGGCATCAGCATCCACCACGCCGCGGCCGGAGATGATCACCGGATAAGAGGCGGCCTTTAAAAGTTCCACCGCCTGATCCAGCGACTCTGCCGGCCCCGGTCCTCTTTGGTCTACCCGGTATTGATGGGGTTTTAAAATATAATCTTCAATCTCCCCGTAAAAGTAGTCCCGGGGAATATCCACCACCACCGGCCCCCGTTCGGCGTAAGCGATGCGAAAGGCGGTGCGCACACAATCGGCGATGCGGCTGGGGTGGGGCACCCGGATGGCCGCTTTGGTGATGGATTCAAAGACAGAGACCTGATCACATTCCTGGAAGCCGTCCCAGCCAATGGTGGGGGAGCCGGCAGATGGAGCAATCACCACCATGGGGGTATGGGCCATATTGGCCGCGGCCACCGAGGTGACCATATTGGTGATGCCGGGCCCGTTTTGGCCGATCACCACCCCTGCTTTTCCGGTGATGCGTCCGAAGGCATCTTCCATATGGGCGGCGCTTTGTTCATGGCGGACGGGGATAAAGCGGATGCCGGCGGTGGGCAACAGATCCAGCATATCCATGAAGGCGGAGCCCAGGATGCCGGAGATATGGTCCACTCCTTCTGCCAGTAAGGTTTCAACGATGGCTTCGCTGGGGGTCATTTTCAGTTTGGTACGCG
>CALFAC010000105.1 GCA_937927935.1 uncultured Bacillaceae bacterium | reverse complement strand
ATTTCTATTTGTATTGGATTCTTTCCTGCTTGCCTACCTAAACTTTACACGTTCACCGAAAGTAGATCATGTTGCCGGGTGTATATTTGGGGTTTAAATAATCACGGGGATTGGGGCTGAGCAAGCGGACAATCTTGGCTTGATAAGGGCCTTGTGGTTCAATCATCAGCCTCACCCCCTGATACTCTATTTCCTCCACTTTAGGCTGGTATTGATCAAATCCTTCAAAAACAAGCTCCAAAGGGATGGTGGTGTAGATGATCATTGCAATACACCCCCTGGCTGATCGCTTTTAAGCGCAGACGTTGATCCATTTTGATTTTTATGCTGTTTAATCAATTGGTTTAATTTATTCAGTGCATCGCCTAAGCCTCCCACCTCATCAATTAAGCCATATTTTACCGCATCGGAACCAATCACATTGGTACCGATATCCCTGGTTAACTCGCCAGTTTTAAACATCAGCTCTTTAAACTTTTCGGCACTAATTTTGGAATGACGGGTGACAAAATTGACCACCCGTTCCTGCATCTTATCCAAATATTCAAATGTTTGGGGAACACCGATGACTAGTCCGGTCAACCGTACAGGATGAATGGTCATGGTGGCGGTTTCAACAATAAAGCTGTAATCGGCAGCGACGGCAATGGGAACGCCAATACTATGCCCCCCACCAAGAACAAGGGTCACCGTTGGCTTGGATAAACTGGCAATCATTTCCGCAATCGCCAAGCCTGCTTCCACATCTCCTCCCACTGTATTTAAGACAATCAGAACGCCTTCCACCTTATCATCTTGTTCAGCAGCGACCAACTGGGGAATAACATGTTCATATTTTGTAGTCTTGTTTTGAGGAGGAAGCTGCAAATGACCCTCAATTTGCCCGATAATGCTTAAACAATGGATGTTGGATGGGGTGCTGGGTAAATTGGGGGTGCCGAGCTGCTTGATTTTTTCCAATCCCCCTAACGCCTTTTCCTGTTCGCCAGGCTGGCTGGAACCGGGAAGTTCACCGGGCAGCATTTGTCGGGAGTGATGATTCTGATGCGATTCACCGTAGTTATTTGTCATCTGTTTTCCTCCTTCGTCTAGTTTTATTATCCACTGGAACAAATGAAAACATGCTGCCATCCGTTCAGTACATAAATTGGTGGTATATCAAGCTTCATCTTCAACCATAAAAAAAGTCTAATCCTCAGGTACATACAGTCCTGTGGATTAGACCTGGCGTGGATAATGTCGGTTTTTATCATTACGCTTCCATGATGATCGGCAAAATCATCGGCCGGCGACGGGTTTGATCGTAAAGGAAGCGGCTTAAAGCTTCCCTCACAGTCGATTTTAATGTCGACCAATCGTGATTGGCTTCTTCCTGGCAGCGCTTCAATGTAGCACTAACCAGTTGAACGGCTTCATCCATCAGCTCCTCTGATTCCCGCACATAGACGAAACCGCGGGAAATAATATCGGGTCCTGAAATAACCGAGCCATTTTGTTTGGAAAGGGTGACAACGACAATAAAAATACCATCTTGTGAGAGCAGCTTGCGGTCCCTTAGAACAATATTGCCCACATCGCCGACACCAAGACCATCAATTAAGATTTGTCCAGCATGGACTTTTGGTCCGTAGGCCGCTTTACCCCGCTGAAACTCAATCACATCCCCATTTTCAATTAGAAAAATATTTTCGGCAGGAATCCCCGTTGCTTCAGCCAATTTTCCGTGCTGCCTCAGCATGCGGTATTCCCCGTGAATGGGAATAAAATATTTGGGTTTGATCAAATTGAGCATCAGCTTTAACTCTTCTTGGTGGCCGTGGCCGGAAACGTGAACGCCTTCCATCCCGTAGACCACATGGGCCCCGGCTCTAAAGAGCTGATCAATAATCCGGGAGACCAATTTTTCATGTCCCGGGACAGGCGTTTCCGCAAAAATCACCGTGTCGCCCGGCTGTATGTCCAGCTGTTTGTAAGTGGGGCGAGCCATGCGCGATAACGCTCGCAATTCTTCACCCTGAACTTCTGAGGATAGAATACACACCTTGCGGGCAGGCAAACGGTTCAACTCTCCCGTATCGATGACCAGTCCCTCAGGTGAGCGCAAATAGCCAAGTTGCTGGGCGATTTTAACCATGCGAGCCATATTTTTACCTATGATGGTCACTTTGCGTCCGGTCATCACTGCGGCTTCAAATACATTTTGTATGCGATGGATGTTGGTGGGTAAGGTAGAAACAATGATCCTACCCTTAGCCTTGAAAAAATGATCGGCAATGGCACGGCCCACTTCTCGTTCTGAGCGGTTATAACCGGGAATTTCGGCATTGGTGCTGTCGGACAACAAGACCAAAACGCCTTGTTCACCAATTTCAGCCATGCGGCCAATATCAGCATGTTCACCATTTAAAGGGGTATAGTCAAATTTAAAATCTCCGCTGTGTACAACTCTCCCTTCGGGCGTGTCAATACAGATGCCCACCGAATCAGGGATACTGTGGTTGGTTCTAAAGAAAGTGAGGGTAAAACAGCCCAGTTTAATCTTGCTTTTTGGATGTATAAGGACCCGCTTGACTTGCTGCAGTGGTACATTGTTATCTCGCAATTCTTCTTCAATCAAGGCCATGGTTAACTTGGTGGCAAACACCGGCGCCTTGATCTGCTTCAAGATGTAGGGCAGGGCACCTATGTGGTCTTCGTGACCGTGGGTGATGACAAATCCTCTGATGCGCTCTTTATTTTGCTCCAAATATGAAATGTCAGGGATCACAATATCGATCCCGAGCATATCCTCTTCGGGATGTTTCAGCCCTGCGTCAATCACAATAATATCGTCTGCATATTCTAATACATACATATTTTTGCCAATCTCGCCTACTCCGCCCAAGGCAAAGATTAGCAGTTTGGAGTCAGTCTGCTTGGACAATTTGATTTAATCCTCCTATATTGCCAAAATAATTGCCGTTCACCCCTTTTATTTGAGCCAATAATTGTAAAAACCGAACATTATCACTTGCAGCTATTATACCGAATCACGGTGGACAATCTCAAGTGCCCTTTATGCTGAGTATTTCCTAATTGATCTCAAAATGATTCAAGATTTGTTCCTTCTCCCTTTCATTTAACGGTACCAGGGGCAGTCGCACTGGACCAACTTCAATCCCCATCATATTGAGCACGGTTTTCACTGGCACCGGAGAAGGGGCTTTAAACAGCGCTTTAAACTGTGGTTCCAGCAATTGATGCTTCTTGGCGGCTTCCGCCAAATTCCCCTTGAAAAAGGCCTCGATCATCTCCCGCATCTGGATACCGACGACATGACTGGCTACGCTAACGACTCCATGCCCTCCGATGGCCAACACCGGCAAGGTTAAACTGTCATCGCCACTGTACAATACGAAATGTTCCGGCGTATTTCTTAAGATATCTGTCATCTGGGACAAGTTGCCGCTTGCTTCTTTAATCATGGTAATATTGTCTATTTCAGCTAAACGACATACCGTTTCTGCTTCCAGATTGCAACTTGTCCGACCAGGAACGTTATAAACCATCACGGGCAATGAGGTAGACTCGGCGATCGCTTTAAAATGCTGATACAATCCTTCCTGATTGGGACGGTTGTAATAAGGCGTCACCAACATTATGCCGTCAACGCCCAATCTTTCTGCTTGCTGGGTAAGGGCAATGGAATCCTTGGTATTATTAGTCCCTGTTCCGGCAATCACTTTTACACGCCCCGCAGCAACCTCCAGCGTGTGTTCATAGAGGCGTAATTTTTCATCTGTGGTTAAGGTAGGAGATTCACCAGTGGTACCCGTCACCACGATGGTTTCAGTTCCCGTGTGGATGAGATGCTCGATCAGTTTTGTTTGCCTGTTTAAATCAAGGGCCCCCTCATCATCAAATGCTGTCACCATGGCGGTTAACAATCGTCCAAACTCCACCCCGGTGACCTCCCTTCCAACTTTTTATTTTATAGTTTACGTTATATTTTGGTTGAATTTAAGTTAAAGCTTTTGTGTAAAGCATTGACAGCGCGTTTAACGTGATGGTCTTTAATCAAAACCCAAATGGTGGTATGGGAGTCGGCGGACTGAATAATTGGAATCTCTTCCTGGGTGAGCGTTTCAACAATTTGAGCCATAATACCTGGACGGCCGGTCATTCCGGCTCCCACTACCGCCACTTTAGCACAATCCCGAATCACTTCAACGTCATACCCCAATGAACGGATCAGGTTTTCCGCCTGCTGGGCATGGCGATTTTCCACCGTATAGGCGACGCTAAAAGGATTAACGTTGATAAAATCCACACTAATTTGATTTTCAGCCATCGCCTTAAAAACATTTAACTGTAGGTTATAATCGTTCTTCTCCGATCCCACTTTAATTCGGCATAAGTCCGAAACAAACGTGATACCGGTAATGATCCGTTCTTCAATGTTTTGTTCCCCTACCGGTTCGATGGACTCTGTCACCCATGTTCCCGACTGAGGAGAGGCTGTGCTTCTCACCCTTAGGGGCAATTTCGCCTGCATAGCAATTTCAACGGCTCGGGGATGAACCACTTTTGCCCCTTGGTAGGCCAGTTGACATAGCTCTTGGTACGTTAATCGCGTGATGGGGACAGCATCCTGCACAATGTGGGGATCAGCCGTCATGATCCCTTCCACATCGGTAAAAATGTCAACAAATTCGGCTTTTAGTGCGGCTCCCAAAGCAGCAGCTGTTGTATCGCTTCCACCTCGGCCCAGGGTTGTGATTTCCCCCGTCTCTGTTGCACCCTGAAAACCGCAGACAATAACCACCTTGTTTGCAGCCAGTTCCGCCAGGATACGGCTGGGATTGACGGCTAAAATCTGAGCATCACCGAACGTGTCGTCCGTCCGTATTCCAGCTTGCATTCCTGTCAGAACCGTGGCGGCAACATTTTGACGCTGCAATAAGCTAGACAACGTTACCCCTGAAATAATTTCTCCACAGCTTAATAAAAGGTCTTTCTCCCTCTCAGCAAGACTGTTTCCATTCGCCTGAATCCAATTTAATAACGTGTCGGTGGCATAGGGAGCGCCTGCGCGCCCCATTGCCGATACTACAACAACAACATGATAACCCTCATTTCTCGTTTTTACGATATGCTGAACAGCTCTGGCTCTGTTAAACTCATCACCCAAGGAGGTGCCACCAAATTTTTGAATAATGATTTTCATAGATGGCTCCTTTTTTAGACCATTACGGCCGTCGATCACTTCTTAGAAAGCCGCATCACGATTTATGAAAGTGTTGAATATAGGCTTCGGCAATTTGAAGGGTATTAAATGCGGCGCCTTTAAGCAAGTTATCCGCAACAATCCACATGTGCAGTCCGTTAGGCCGGTCTAAGTCACGCCGAATTCGACCGACAAAAACTTCAGGCCGACCTGATGCTTTTGACGCCAGTGGATACAGTTGCTGGCTGGGCTCATCTTCAACGATCACGCCTGGTGCCTGGCGAAGAATTTCTTTCACTTCAGCAGGATTAATCTCTTGTTCTGTTTCAATGTACACCGACTCGGAATGACCATTAACGACGGGAATGCGGACGCAGGTGGCGGCCACTTCTACCTGGTCATCATGCAGTATTTTCTTTGTCTCCCTAATCATTTTCATCTCTTCCAAGGTATAATCGTTCTCCTGGAAAAGATCGATCTGAGGAATAGCATTAAAGGCGATTTGATATTTTTTCTTATCTTTGGCCACGGGCAATATCTCAGGCGTAAACTCTTCCCCATTTAAAACTTTTTGGGTTTGATTCTTCAATTCCAGCACTGCGTTGTACCCAGCGCCAGATACAGCCTGATACGTGGATACAATGATCCGCTTTAAGCCATACCGATCTTTTAATGGTTTTAGGGCCACCACCATCTGAATGGTGGAACAATTGGGGTTGGCAATAATACCTTGGTGCTGGGCAATATCATCCATATTCACTTCCGGCACTACCAAAGGCACATCCGGTTCCATGCGAAAGGCATTGGTGTTGTCGATCACCAGTGCACCTCGGCGAACAGCTTCTTTGGCAAACTGCTTGCTGACACTCCCACCAGCACTAAAGAAAGCAATATCCACCCCATCAAAAGCATCTGGCGTTGTTTCCTGCACCGTAATGGTTTGGCCATTAAATGTGACTGTACGCCCTGCAGAACGCGATGAAGCAAGTAGGGTTAATTTGCCCAGAGGAAAACGTCGTTCCTCAAGCAATTTTACAATCTGTTCTCCAACTGCGCCAGTTGCACCTACCACAGCTACATGAAAAGTAGATTGAGTCATATCATGTCTCCTCCCCATCGATATCCACAACAACATGTGCTCATTATTTTACTATTTTAATTCATATACCTATATTTTTCTACTATCAGGGGTTGAAGTTGTTTTCCCTCCAGGGCTAGTTCACATGTTTCTTTAATCAACTCCATTCTGGCCACCAGCGAATTGCTTTTTGTCTCAGGGCTGTCTTGACCAAAGGGAACAAAAAAGATGTGTTTAGTATTTAAAAGCTTAGCCACGTTCATAGCATTTAAACCTAAGCCGTCATTGGTTGAAATGGCCACAACCAACGGACGCAGATTGCGTAAAGTGGCTTTAGCCGCCATCAACACGGGACTGTCGGTCAAGGCATTGGCCAACCGCGCTGTAGTGTTGCCGGTCATAGGGGCAATCACCATAAGATCTAACAACTTTGAAGGGCCCAACGGTTCTGCTTTGACAATGCTGTCAATGAGCTCTTCCTCTCCGCTATATTCTTTAATTTTAGCGATCCATTCAGCTGCTTCACCAAATTTAGTATCAGTGGTTTGTACCGTATATGAAACGATGGGGATCACCCTAGCCCCTGCTTCCTTTAGACGTTTTATTTGAGGAACAACTTCAGCATAGGTGCAATGGGAACCCGTTAGACCAAATCCAATCGTTTTGCCATTTAAATTCATTCCCTTTCCCCCCTGGATTGCCTTTCTTCAAGCAGATGTTGGGTTAACACATTGGCTATAATTTGGCCAGCAGTTTTAGGCGCGACAATTCCAGGCAGGCTGGGAGCTAACAGCGCTTTTATACCCCTTCGTTCAGCGAAGCGGAAATCAACACCTCCTGGTTGGGAGGCTAGATCAAGGATTAACACATGGGCTGGGAGACGAACAATCACTTCGGCTGTGACCACTTGCGCTGGAACGGTGTTAAAGAGCACATCGCAGTGGTCCACGTGGTGTTTGAGCTCATCGATATGAAAAGGAACAAGACCCATCTCATAGGCTCGAGCTAAATCTTTCTTTTTCCGTGCGCCAACGGAAACATGGGCTCCAAGCTGATGGAGAGCTCGGGCCAATGACATCCCTACCCGGCCCAACCCAAGGACAATACAATTGGATCCATGCAGAGTGAAGTCGGTATTTTGAATGGCCATCATTAAAGCGCCTTCTACAGTGGGAATGGAATTATAAATGGCCACATCATCTCGATCTAGTAGCTGGACCAGCTTTAAATCACACTCGCTCGCCAGGTCCTGCAAATATGGGGTGGCCATTCCTGTATAAATCACCGCTGTAGAGGGCATAGCTTCCAGCCATTCTCTTTTTAGGAAAATGGGCTGATCTGAAAATATGGAATCCACTCTGCCATCATTATGGGCGCCCACGATGGGTAAAATAAGCGCATCCACCGTTTTAAATGTATCTGCATCTGGATTCACCTTTTTTAAACCTGGAAACTGACTTTGCCATTGATTGTAACCGATCAATGTGATGGTGGCATCCAGTTCATGGCACTTTTTAATCACTTCAATTTGGCGGGCATCGCCGCCCACAAAGGCCAGATGACACCCTGTTAGCATAAAGGGTAACTCCTTTCTTTCAAGGTCAACCTGCCGGAATCCGTTGCCTGTAAATTATGGTATGAGTGTCACCTGAGGGAAGTGCATTTTATTTCTGGCCTTTAATCCCACTTTATGTGCCTAATTCCCCTTCTCTCTGTTTAAGCTGCACGATGATCATTTCCGGGCCAATCTTACAGACCGAGCGCCAGGGAATCGTGATGGTATCCTGTCTTTTTTTTCCTCTGCTAAAAATAGAAGAGGGTTGATAGATAAATGCTTCGATCGCCCCCGTATCTTCGCAGATTAATAATTCGGTTTGACCCACCAAACCTATACGTTCCCCATGATCCACATCAATAATCTCCTTATTGTTTAACTCACTTAAGCGCATATTATCCGCTCCTTTCTACTACTCACTTATTCAGCAATCAGCGGTAACATGCGCGATTAATAAAAAAATGTCTGACAAACCGGCAGCCGGTTTGTCAGACTAAATTTAACGAAAGATCTAAAGATCAGGTTTAAAACAGAAGTTTTTCCTGATGAATACAAGGAGGAATTTGTTCCAATGGACTGACCAAAGCAAAACTGTGTCGCTGTCTAAACAGTTTAGCCGCCAATTGATGAACATCTTCCAGAGTAATGGCATCAATTTCAGCCACCATCTCATCCAGTGTAAAATGACGGTTTAAGAGCAATTCATTTCTAGCAATGCGGGACATTCTCGCATTGGTACTTTCCAAACTTAACATGAGTTGCCCTTTTAACTGTTCCTTTCCATTTTGCAACTCTCTTTCCGTGACGCCCCGCTCTGCCAAGTCATGCAGGATTGAAGTACATAGATCGTAAACCTGTTCCACACGTTCCGTCGATGTGCCGGCATATATATGAAGGGAACCTGTCTCCTGAAAACTGGTATGGTAGGAAAAGACGGAGTAGGCCAATCCTCGTTCTTCCCTAACTTCCTGAAACAGTCGGGAACTCATGCTTCCACCCAAAATATTGTTTAACAAAACCAGGGCATACAGCTTGGAATCCCCCAAAGGTAAACCTTCCAATCCAATGCATAAATGCGCTTGTTCGGTCCCCTTTACTCGAAGGAGATGTTCACTCGTTACATAATGCTCCACCTGTCTGGGATGCTCGGAATGATTGTTAAACCGATTAAAGTAGTATTCGGCCATGGTGATAATCTGCTGCTCATCAAAGTTGCCCGCAACGGCCAGGACCGTATTTTGAGGTGTATAATAGGTCTGTATATATTCCCTTAAATCATGGGGCTTCAGTTTCTCCAACACTTCTTTACGACCCAGTATGTTATAACCCAATGTTTGATCCTTAAAGGTGGCCTCGGCAATGAGATCATGAATCAAATCATCAGGTGTATCCTCATACATGTGCAATTCTTCAAGTATAACATTTTTTTCCTTTTCTAAATCTTCTTCATCTAGCTTGGCATTAAAAAACATATCGGATAATATTTCAAGGGCCAACTCAACATGTTGATCAAGCACTTTGGCATAATAACAGGTATACTCCTTGGATGTAAAGGCGTTGAGATGTCCACCTATGCTGTCAAATGCCTCAGCAATATCGCGGGCGCTTCGGGTTTGTGTTCCTTTAAAAAGCATGTGCTCAATAAAATGGGAAATCCCATTATTTTCTGAGGTTTCGTGTTTTGATCCAACGCCAATCCAAATGCCGATGGAAACGGACCGGACCGAAGGGATTTTCTCCATAACCAAACGCAACCCGCTTGGAAACCGATGAGTATAGATCAAGCTGAAACCCCCTTAAGTGCATCTAACTTTTCTGTCTAAGGATAAATATAGCAGAGTTATGGAGCGGGCTCAATAAAAATTGTTCGATTGGAGCTAAGAACTTCCGAAACCGTAGCGGGTTCAATCCCTTTCTTTAAAGCCCCTTCAATCAATTCTGGCAAAGCGACCACCGTTGATTCTGTTGGATGCATTAAGATCAGGACACCGTTTTCCAAACGGGGAACAATCCTCACAATAATTTCTTGGGGTGTTGGTTTTTTCCAGTCCAAGGTATCTAACGTCCACATCACTGTATGCATTTGAAGTTGCCGGGCCACCTGAACCACCCGTTCATCATATGCTCCTGCAGGGGGTGCGAAATAATGGCTGTGCACACCTAACTGTTTAATCAGCTCCTCTGTTTTTGTCATCTCTTCATAGATCTGTTCAATGCTTAATTTGCGCATATCAGGATGGGAGTAGGCATGATTGCCCAGTTCATGTCCCCTTTTTACCATCATTTCCGCTGTGGTCTTATTCCGCTCCAGCCATTTACCGTCAAGGAAAAAAGTGGCCTTAATCTGATAGCGATCCAATATGTCTAATATCGGTTCAATGTACTCCGTTCCCCATGCCACATTAACCATAAAGGCCAGAGCCGGTTTTTTGGGGTGTCCCCGATAAATGGCGGCTGGTGGCAAATCATCCAACGTAATTTGGGGCTCCACTTCATCAATTACCAGCTGTCTTAAGTCAACACGACCGATCTGTTGGGCGATTCTGTATGATTTAACCAAGTCCACTTCCAGTCCATTGTAGCCGGGAATCGCTTTCCAAACTGCATCAATTCGTGCATTTTCAGGTTTTTCGTTGATGGCGCGACTCAGACTGACGATCTCTTTCCAAAGTGGATCATCGCGCTTTCCCGTAAGGTCATCTCCCTGGGTTCCCATCGTTTTTACATGTGTTTTCACAAGCTTAATATAGGAGTGGACCGGGTGACTTAACACCAGGGTGACGGCCAGCATGGCCAAAAGAGCAAAAAGGATAAAAGCCCAAGGAGATCTCCTCTTATTAGCCACCACTGCCACCCCTCCTATAGACAGGCATTTTTCAATTAAATTGTATGGTTGAACTCTATATTTAATGCAAAAAAATTGAGGGCTATCTAAATAGCTCTCAATTTCTTTTCCCGATGGGTTTTTTGTTCTGATGATCTTTTTTTAACAATGCCTTGCGAGAGAGATTAACGCGGCCGTGATCATCAATTTCTGTCACTTTCACCAGGATATCATCTCCAATTTTAACCACATCTTCCACCTTGTTTACCCGTTCTTCGGCCAGCTGTGAAATATGAACCAAACCTTCTTTACCAGGCCATATCTCCACAAAGGCCCCAAATTTTTCAATGCGCTTCACTTTACCCAGATAGGTTTCACCCACTTCTACTTCCCGAACAATATTTTCAATCATTTGGCGGGCTTTCTCAATCATGTTCATGTCGGGCGATGCAATATAGAGACGGCCATCTTGTTCAATATCAATTTTTACTCCTGTTTCATCAATAATTTGGTTAATCATTCTCCCGCTTGGGCCAATGACATCTCTAATTTTTTCAGGAGGGATCCGCATCGTGACGATTTTAGGTGCATAGGGGGAAAGCTGTGAACGGGGCTTATCAATCGTGGCCAGCATTTTTTCCAAAATATACAGGCGTCCCTTACGGGCTTGCTCCAACGCTTGGGCCAAAATCTCCCGGGAAAGCTGATCAATCTTTATATCCATCTGTAAAGCGGTGACGCCTTTTTGGGTTCCTGCCACTTTAAAATCCATATCCCCAAGGGCATCTTCAATGCCTTGAATATCAGACAAGATGGTAATTTGATCCCCTTCCTTCACCAGTCCCATGGCGATGCCTGCAACCGGTGCTTTGATGGGGACGCCGGCATCCATTAAAGCAAGGGTGCTGGCACAGATGCTTGCTTGCGAGGTGGATCCGTTAGATTCCAGCACTTCAGAGACAAGACGAATGGTGTAGGGGAACTGATCTTCCGGTGGGATAATGGGTTCAAGGGCCCGCTCTCCTAGGGCGCCATGACCAATTTCACGCCGTCCTGGGGCCCGAGGGGCACGTGCTTCACCCACACTGAAAGGAGGGAAATTATAGTGATGCATAAATCGCTTTGATTCCTCCACACCCAGTCCGTCTAAGATCTGAACATCCCCTAAAGCGCCTAAGGTACATACGCTTATAACTTGCGTTTGACCCCGGGTAAACAATCCTGAGCCGTGAGTCCGTTTTAAAAGGCCCACTTCACATGAAATAGGTCGGATTTCATCACTGCGCCTGCCATCGGGCCTTACCTTTTCTACTGTGATCATGCGGCGTACTTCTGTTTTTAGAAGCTGATCAAAAATAAGGGATACTTGGTTCAGTTTCTTCTCTTGTTCCTCTTCATCTTCCTGGGAAAACTGCTGGGTAAAATGCTCTAAAGTAGCTTCTTTGACTGCGTCAATAGCCTTTTCCCGCTCTTTTTTCTCTTTGACACGTATCGCTTCAAGGAGAGATTCTCTCGCGTACGCTTCCACCAACTGAATCAAATGGCTATCTAGAACAACAAGCTCTGGTTTCATCTTTTCTTTACCAACTTGACGGGCAATCTCTTCCTGGAAGGCAATCATCTTTTTAATTTCTTCATGGCCTCTTAACATTGCTTCCAACATCACATCTTCAGGGACTTCATCCGCCCCTGCTTCAACCATGTTAATGCCTTGGCTCGTTCCAGCCACCACCAACTCCATATCACTTTTTTCACTTTGAGCCAATGTGGGATTAAATACAAATTGACCATTGACGCGGCCCACCTCAACCCCAGCGATCGGTCCATTAAAGGGAATGTCTGAAATCATCAAGGCCAGGGATGAACCGATCATAGCCGTAATTTCAGGTGAGCAGTCCTGATCGACGGAAAGTACGGTGCTGATGACGTGCACCTCATTTCTAAACCCTTCTGGAAAAAGAGGTCTAATTGGCCGATCAATGAGGCGGCTGGCCAGTATCGCCTTCTCACTGGGGCGGCCTTCCCGCTTAATAAATCCTCCTGGAATTTTACCCACTGCATATAGGCGCTCTTCATAATTAACGGTTAAGGGAAAAAAGTCAAGATCTTTGGCATCGGGTGATGCGGTTACGGTGCACAACACGGCTGTATCGCCGTAGCGGGCCAAAACAGCTCCATTGGCTTGTTTAGCCATTTTACCAATTTCAAAAGTAAATGGACGTCCGGCCCATTCAATGGTAAATACCTTCATTTCGTCACTACTCATCCAGGTTGCTGCCTCCTCTCAATACAGGTAATAATTCGCCAATAGTCTAGTATTTCCTGCTTCAACTTACTTTAAAATCGCTGGATCTAGGCCAGAACAAAAAAAGCGGGATAACTCCCGCTTGCTTAACGACGCAAACCCAATTTGTTAATGAGATTGCGATAGCGTTGAACATCTTTTTTACGCAAATAGTTTAAGAGGTTGCGACGTTGTCCAACCATCTTCAGCAAACCTCTACGGGAATGGTGATCTTTTTTATGCTCCCGTAAATGATCATTTAAATAATTGATCTTCTCCGTTAGGATAGCAATTTGAACTTCAGGTGAGCCCGTATCGTTTTCATGGGTTTTAAATTCTTCAATGATTTCCCGCTTGCGTTCCTGCGTTAATGCCATCCTAGTCACCTCCTTCTTTTAATCCCCTTAAAGCCGAGCAAAGCGATGGTGAGCCGCTGAGCTAAGCTTTAGGTTAACACAACAAAATGGGAATCCTCTGCCAAGATAGCATATTTTTATCCATTTGTCGAGCCCTTCAACACTTGTTTCGCTTCGGCTATATCCAAATTGATTTGTTTAATCAGACTGTCGATAGAGGAAAACCTCTGTTCATCACGCAAATAGCGAATGAAATCAAGAGAGATCATTTTTCCGTATAAATCGCCCGCAAAGTTAAACAGATGGGCTTCAATCGATATCTCTTGTCCTGAGGGATGGAAGGTTGGTTTTTTGCCAATATTAACCACGCCTGGAATTTGACGACCGCCTACCTGGGCATAAATGGCGTAAACACCACGCTTGGGGATCACGTAGGGATGGCAGAGAGACAGATTGGCTGTGGGAAAGCCGATCGTTCTCCCCCGCCTTTCACCTGTAACCACTTGGCCGGTGATACGATACGGTCGCCCTAACAACTGCATCACTTGATAAACATCACCCTGGCCTAGCAACCTCCGAACACGGGTAGAACTGATCTTTTCATCCTTCAACTCTATTTTCGAGATGTAGTGAAATAAAAAGTCACCTTTTTCTTTACTCCACCTCAAAAGCGTCTCCACATTGCCTTTTCCCTGCTGACCAAAGCGAAAATCAAATCCGGTTACCACTTGTTTCACGTTTAGGCAGGCAATAAAATGCTCAATAAATTGTTCGGGGGATAATTTAGACAGTTCAGGGGTAAATTGAACAATGAAAGCGAGATCAAGATCCATCTTTTCCAAGATGGACAATTTGTCCGGCAAGGGCGTTAAATAGGAAGAGGTGGTCACTTGTCCTAACACTTCCTTAGGATGGGGATGAAAGGTCATTACCCCTGATGCAAGCCCTAACCGGTCGGCCAATCGCTTTGCTTCTCCAATCACCATTTGGTGACCCTTATGTATGCCGTCAAAATTTCCAATGGCGATACTGCTCGCTGGCATCGATTGTGGTTGAATCGGATAGGACAAATGATAAACTTTCATGATAACTCCTCTTATAGATATAGAATTAAAATACTTTTTCAGGCTTGATTAAAGATTGATTTACTGCACTGGCTAGAGCGACAAGCTGCCGTTTAGGATCATGGATGCGGTATAGATACCGGGGATGGAGCGCTTCTGTTAGCCGAAGCTTTTGTCCCTGTTTGATTCGCAACGCTTCATCCCAATCCACTCTTAGTACTGGATAGTGGCGCAAGGCCTCATCAAGGGTAAACAGCCGGTCGCGCCAGTCTGTTGTTGACCAGGACTGCAATGTTTCCAGATTAACACTGTGATCGATTGTAAACGGACCGCTTCTGGTCCTGACGAGTGCCGCTAAATGGGCTGGATAGCCTAACGCTTTGCCAATATCAACACCAAGAGTACGGATATAGGTTCCTTTGGAACAGGTCACTTCTATCTCAAGCACCGGATGGGGAGGGTCAGGATGGTAATCAACCAAGGTAAGCTGGTGAATCACCACTCGCCGCACGGGTCGTTCTACCTCCACCCCTTCCCTTGCCCATTCATACAATTTTTTTCCTTTCACTTTCACAGCAGAATAAAGAGGGGGAATCTGTTCAATTTCACCCAAGAAACCGTTTAAAACCGATAAAACCGTTTCCTTATCGATGGGCTTTTTAACCGGAACTTCATCAATCGGTTCACCGGTAAAGTCTTCAGTGGTTGTGGCCAGTCCCAATCGAATCTTAGCCCGATACGTTTTCTGGGCATTGATGAGATAAGGCACAATTTTGGTGGCCTTGCCGATACAGATGGGCAACACACCTGTTGCCTCAGGGTCTAACGTACCAGTATGGCCCACTTTTTTTACACGAGTCAGTTGACGCACCTTTGCCACGCAATCATGAGAAGTTAATCCAGCCGGTTTATTTAACACCAGGACTCCTGACAGATCAGCCATCGATGATCAAATCTCCTTTCAGTCCAACAAGGTGTCAAGCTCAGCCAGCAGTTTTTCTTTAACTGCTTCGAGCGTTCCACAATAGGTGAAACCGGCCGCTCTAGCATGTCCCCCTCCACCAAATTGTTGGGCTAATAAAGAGACATCAACCTGCTTCTTGGAACGTAGGGAAACCCTAATTTCATCGGAACCCAACTCTTTCAGAACGATGCCCACTTCCACACCATCGATCTTAATAGGAAAACTGGCTAAACCATCCTGATCCTCTCGACTGGCCTTGCTCTGTTTAAGATCTTCTTCGGTCACCATCATGATGGCTATTTTATTATCCTTGGCCATTATGAGGTTGTTTAAAGCCCTCTTCAGGAGTTCTACATGGCCCAAGGTGACGGTTTCCAAACTATGTCTGGCTATTACAGAAGGGTTAAAACCAAATTCCAAAAGGGAAGCTGCCATTTCCAGTACGCTTTTTGACGTGTTGGCGTAACGAAATCCCCCTGTGTCCGTTAGGAGCCCAGTATACAGGGCTTCAGCTAAATGATCATGCATGGTCTCGGGAAAATGTTGGCGGCACAGATGATAAATAATTTGAGTGGTGGAGGCCGCTTCAGGGCAGATCACGTTGATCTGGCCAAAATGAGTATTGGTCGGGTGATGATCAATATTAAGTAGAAACACCTCTTCATCAAACAAATGGGCAATTTGACCCATTCTAGTTTCATCAGCCACGTCAACAGCAATCACGTACTTAAACGTTTGTGCCAACGGCTGCTCCTTTAAATTGACGATCTGATCATACCCTGGAAGGAATGAGAAGCGTTTGGGTGTGGCCCCCTCGTTCACCACTGTGTAAGATTTATTCAACTTGCGTAAAAGATGAGCAACAGCCAAAGCGGAGCCTGTGGCATCGCCATCAGGATCGATATGGGAGACCACTAAAAACTGATCATGTTCTTTAATAAACGCAGCTGCATCAGCTAATGCACGTTGGCACGTTACCATCTTCAATTACCCCTCATGATTTTTTGTCATTTATTTCCCGAAGCAAATGCTCAATCCGATTACCGTAATCAATGGACTCATCAAATTTAAAAACAAGTTCAGGCGTATGACGCAGCTTTATTCTGCGTCCGATTTCTGTCCGAATAAAGCCCTTGGCTTTGGATATTGCCGCTAACGTTTCCTCCTTAGCGGAATCATCCCCTAAAACGGTTAGATAAACGGTGGCTTGTTGCAAATCACCGCTCATTTCAACGCCTGTTACCGTAACAAAGCCGATCCGAGGATCCTTTATTTCTTGCTGGAAAATTTGGCCTAACTCTTTTTTTATTTCTTCGGCCACTCTTTGCTTGCGGACTTGACGCATCCGGCATCCCTCCTAATATGGAGAACCTTACTTAAACATGCTCAACCTCTTCCATGACGTAAGCCTCGATCAGGTCACCTTCCTTAATATCATTGAAATTTTCAATGGTGATACCGCATTCATACCCTTGAGGCACTTCCCGCACATCATCTTTAAATCGCTTTAAGGCATTAATTTTTCCTTCATGAATCACCACGCCGTCACGAATGAGGCGCACAAAGGAATCTCGCGTCACTTTACCTTCCAACACGTAGGAGCCAGCAATGGTCCCTACCCTGGACACTTTAAAGATCTGTCGTACTTCTACTGTGCCGATCACTTTTTCCTTATACTCTGGATCAAGCAGACCTTTCATAGCTTTTTCCATTTCTTCAATCACATCGTAAATGATACGATGCAAGCGGATATCCACCTTCTCTTCTTCCGCCAGCTGCTTAGCTTGGGGTTGAGGACGCACGTTAAAGCCAATCACAATAGCATTGGAAGCCTGAGCCAAGGTAACGTCTGACTCCGTAATGGCCCCTACTCCTGAGTGAATAATTTTGACCCGAACGCCTTCTACATCCATTTTCTCCAAAGCCGCTTTCAAAGCTTCCGCGGACCCTTGTACATCAGCTTTTAGAATGACGTTGATCTCTTTGACGTCACCTTCCTGAATTTGTTTAAACAGTTCATCCAGGTTGAGGCGGGAAGCTGATTGCTGCTCTTGTTGCTTTTGTTTTTCAGCTCGGGCTTCACTAATGGCTCGGGCCTTTTTCTCATCATCAAACACCTTAAACTGATCTCCGGCTTGGGGAACATCTTGAAGACCGGTTATTTCCACCGGCATAGAGGGGGGCGCTTCTTTTATCCTTCGTCCCTGATCATTGGTCATGGCCCGTATTCGACCATAGGTTGTACCCACTACAATGGGGTCGCCCACCCTTAAAGTCCCTTTTTGAACCAAGACGGTGGCCACAGGCCCTTTACCTTTGTCCAATTTGGCTTCAATCACCGTACCGTAGGCCAGCCGATTGGGATTTGCTTTTAGCTCTTCCATCTCAGCCACTAAAAGAATCATCTCCATCAATTCATCGAGCCCTTCTCCCTTCAAAGCTGAGATGGGAACAAAGATGGTGTCGCCTCCCCACTCTTCAGGCACGATGTTAAGTTCAGCCAGCTCCTGCTTCACTCGGTCTGGGTTAGCCTCTGGTTTATCCATTTTGTTGATGGCTACAATGATCGGCACTTGGGCTGCCTTAGCGTGGTTGATAGCCTCTTTGGTTTGAGGCATCACTCCATCGTCAGCCGCTACGACAATAATGGCGATATCCGTCACCTGGGCCCCCCTGGCCCTCATTGTGGTAAATGCTTCGTGACCTGGTGTGTCGAGAAAGGTGATTTTCTTTTGGTTATATTCCACCTGGTAAGCCCCAATGTGCTGCGTAATGCCACCTGCTTCCTGTGCCGTCACTTTGGTATGGCGAATCGAATCGAGCAGAGTGGTTTTACCATGATCCACATGTCCCATTACGGTAACCACGGGCGGCCTTTCGACTAAGTTGGCAGGATCATCCTCTTCCTCTAGTTTTTCAAACTCCGTTTCGTCAATCTCGATTTTTTCCTCAACCCGAACGTTATATTCCTCAGCGATCAGTGTAATCAAATCCGGTTCGATTTCCTGGTTAATATTGGCTGCAATACCCAGCATAAACAATTTCTTAATCACTTCGGCTGCTTCAACATGCAAGCTTTGGGCGAGCTGGCCGACGGTCATGGGACCCGTGATGGTGATGGACTCCGGTTTCGGTTTTTGTTGGGTTTGAACATTTCCCCTTTTCTTGGCGTCGCGTCGATTTTTTTTGCCCTTTTTACCATGGGGGACATCCCGATTCGGTTTATCGTCACCGGCTTTGGATAACTTGCGTCTTCTCGGTTTCTCTGTTCGGGGACTATCGTCAACCAGATCCTCAATGGCTGATTCCGCATTGTTTTCCGAAAGAGTAGCCCCTTGTCTTGATGAACCTGTATCCTTAGACTGACCTTTGGCCATTCCCATCTCTTTCTGACCCCTGTTGCTTCCTTTTTTCTGATTTCCTCGCGTTTGTTTATCCCCTTTGGATGATCGACTTGCAACTTCAGGATTGCTTCCCGCCTTAATCTGTTCAACATACTGCTCCACTTTGGCAGCCATTTCTGAATCCATTATGCTCATGTGATTGCGAACATCGATGTCCAAACGCTTCAAAATCTCCAACACTTCTTTGCTGCTCATATTATGATTGCGAGCATATTCGTATACCCTTAACCGTTTCGTCATAACGTCACCCCCAAAAATGTACTCCGTCATACTGAGAAAGGGCCTTGGCAAACCCTTTGTCCGTCACCGCTAACAGCACCCGTTCAGGTTTACCGATGGCCTGGCCCAGTTGCTGCCGTGTTCCGGCCATCATACATGGCACACCGTAAAAATTCCCCTTATCCCTAATTCTTTTGACTGTCTTCACAGATGCATCTTCCGCCACAATCACCAAATAAACCTTATGATTGCGGATCGCCCTCATCACTTGCTCTTCCCCAGAGACCACTTTTCCCGCTCTCATGGCCAAGCCCAGTAAGGAAAAGAATTTAGGATTCATTGTTTTTCTCTGCCAACTCCCTGATTTGTTCCCTCAACGCAGCATACACTTCAGCACCCACGTTCACTTTTAATGCTCGATCCAGCGCCTTTTTCTTTTCTGCCACATCCAAGCATGTAACAGTGGCGCAAATATAGGCTCCCCGGCCAGAAACTTTGCCTGAAGGGTCCCATAGCACTTGATGATCAGGTGTCCGGACAATGCGCAACAGCTCTTTCTTAGGCATCATTTCCTGGCAAGCCACACACTTCCTCATCGGAACTTTCCGTTGTTTCATCTGTCCGATCCTCCTGCTCACCTATATCAGGTTCATCTTCATCCTCCGCTAAACTCTCCTTCAACAGTCCTTTATCCCTTGCTTCAGATTCGCTTTTGATGTCAATTTTCCAATTGGTCAACTTGGCGGCCAGACGGGCATTTTGCCCCCTTTTGCCAATCGCCAGAGAAAGCTGATGGTCAGGGACGACCACTTGAGTCATTTTCTGGTCCTCAAACACTTCTACCTTAATCACCTTAGCCGGACTTAAAGCATTGGCCACATAGACGGCAGGGTCTTCTGACCATTCCACAATGTCAATTTTTTCACCGTTCAATTCTTGAACGATCGTTTGAACCCGTGCCCCTTTTGGCCCCACGCAAGCGCCAACAGGATCAACATCTTCATTGATGGAATAAACGGCCACTTTTGACCGCTCCCCCGCTTCCCTGGCCAACCCCTTGATTTCAACAGTCCCATCATAAATTTCCGGAACTTCCCGTTCAAAAAGACGCTTTAAAAATCCCGGATGGGTTCGGGACAAAAGTATTAAGGGACCTTTGGTCGTTTTTTCCACCTTGGTGATATAAGCCTTCACCCGGTCACCCTGTTTAAACTGATCGTTAGGCATTTTTTCATGTAAAGGCATCAAAGCTTCTGTTCGGCCCAAGTCAATATAAATGTTACGTCCATCCTGCCGCTGCATGATACCCGTAATAATATCTTCTTCACGGTCTATAAACTCGTTATAAATAACAGCCCGCTCAGCTTCCCGAATGCGTTGGGTCACCACCTGTTTGGCTGTCTGTGCCGCAATCCGGCCAAAATCCCGAGGGGTCACCTCAATCTCAACGGTATCGCCCACCTCATAGCTGGGTGAAATTTGCCTGGCCTGTTCTAAACTGATCTGCAAACGGGGATCTTCCACCACTTCAACCACATCTTTGCGGGCTAAAACACGGACAGCACCTGTTTCACGATTTAAATCAACCCTTACATTTTGAGCTGAATTAAAATTTTTCTTGTAGCCGGAGATAAGGGCGGTTTCGATAGCATCAAATAAGATCTCTTTACTCACCCCTTTTTCTCGCGCCAAATCCTCCAGTGCGTTAACAATGTCCGTGTTCATACGCACATTCTCCTCCTTTCAATATTACAAAACAACGGCCAGCCGGGCTTTAGTCACCAGAGCATAGGGAATCTCAACGGTTTTCTTTTTCCCTTTCTCTTTCAATTCTATGGTTAACTGCTGGTCTTCAAAGGCAAGTAGGCGACCTTCAAAGACGTGTTGACCATGGATCGCCTCACGTGTAGTTATATGTACATGTTTGCCTACGGCTTTTTTTACATCTTCTTCATTCTTCAGCGGACGTTCCGCACCAGGGGAAGAAACTTCCAAAACATAGGCCTGTTCAATGGGGTCCACTTCATCTAACTTGGCCGACAAAATTTCACTCACCGCTTGACAATCATCTATATCAACTCCGCCAGGCTTATCTATAAAGACCCGGAGATACCAGTTTTTATTTAATTTATTGAATTCCACTCCCACCAGTTCCAATCCCTTCTCAGCCAATATGGGCAATACCAGTTTCTTGGTGGTCTCCACCACATCGGTGCTCAAACCGGTAACCTCCTTTAACTGTAAAAAATTTATTTTAAACTAAAAGGAAAGAGTGGGACCGGCCCACTCTTTGACATGTCCTCTATTCTAAGTATTCCCAGTAACTAAAATAGCATAGTCTCAGCCAAAAATCAAATTCAGCCTTATCCGGGTTAGAATAGGGAAAGTTGGTTGGTTTCAGGCAGATCTTTAAGACACCCTTGCTGTTCCAAATAATCAACCACCGTTTTAGAAAGTTTAGAGCGACTTTGTAAATCTTCTTTGGATAAAAACGGTCCTTCCTGGCGAGCTTTAACCAAATTTAAAGCAGCATTGGTGCCTATGCCAGGGATGGCGGTAAAAGGAGGCAGTAGCGCATCGCCATCCACTTTAAACCGGGTGGCTTCCGAGCGGTATAAATCCACTTGTTTAAAGCGGAAACCTCGCTCCACCATTTCCAAACAAAGTTCCAAAACCGTAAGTAGCGCTTTCTCTTTGGGCGTAGCTTGATTTCCTTTTTCCATAATCTCTTCAATGCGGCGCCGGATGGCAGACGACCCCTTGATGGCCTGTTCAAGATCAAAATCATCGGCTCGCACAGAAAAGGTGGCGGCATAAAATTCTATAGGGTAATGCACTTTAAAGTAAGCAATGCGAACGGCCATCAACACGTAGGCGACGGCATGCGCTTTTGGAAACATATATTTAATTTTTTGGCAGGATCCAATATACCATTCAGGAACTTGGTGGGCCCTCATCTCTTCAATATCCTCATCCGTCAATCCTTTTCCTTTGCGCACCCGTTCCATAATTTCAAACGCTCGGGAATGCTTTAAACCCTTGTGTATGAGATACACCATAATATCATCCCGAGTGGAGATCACTTCCGACAAAACCGCCTTTTTCTGTCTGATCAAGTCTTGCGCGTTGTTTAACCAAACATCAGTGCCATGAGAAAGGCCGGAGATACGCACCAATTCAGCAAACGTGGTGGGACGGGTATCTTCCAGCATCTGTCGAACAAAGCGGGTGCCAAACTCCGGAATCCCCAATGTTCCCGTTTTAGACATGATCTGCTCTTCAGTCACTCCCAGCGGCTCTGTGCTGCAAAACAGTTTCATGGTCGCTGGATCATCTATGGGGATCTCCTTCGGATTCACCCCAGTCAGATCTTGTAGCATCCGGATGACAGTGGGATCATCATGACCTAGAATATCTAATTTAAGCAGGTTATCATGGATGGAATGAAAATCGAAATGGGTGGTGCGCCATTCAGAATTGACATCATCAGCGGGGTACTGGATGGGGGTAAAATCAAAGATCTCTTTATCTTCCGGCACAACAATAATTCCCCCTGGATGTTGACCAGTGGTTCGCTTCACGCCGGTACATCCTTGAGCCAGGCGGTTAATCTCTGCTTGACGAAACGTTTTCCCCTGCAGCTCCTCATACTTTTTGACGAAGCCATAAGCGGTTTTATCTGCCACCGTTCCGATGGTGCCGGCCCGGAATACCTTATCGGCCCCAAATAGTTCCTGAGTGTATTTATGGGCAATGGGTTGATATTCACCAGAGAAGTTAAGGTCAATATCAGGTACCTTATCCCCTTCAAACCCTAAAAAGGTCTCAAAAGGAATATCGTGCCCATCCTTCTTCAATTGATGATTGCAGCGGGGACATGCTTTATCAGGCAAGTCAAAGCCAGAACCCACAGAACCATCATCAAAGAACTGGGAATAATGACACTGGGGGCAAACATAATGAGGCGGAAGCGGATTCACTTCCGTAATTTCCAGCATGGTAGCCACAAAGGAAGAGCCCACTGATCCTCGCGAGCCAACGAGGTAACCGTCTTCCAGGGATTTTTGAACCAGTTTTTGTGAGATGAGGTAGATGACGGAAAATCCATTGCTAATGATGCTGTTCAATTCTTTTTCAAGGCGCGCTTGCACCAAATCAGGCAGTGGATCTCCATAAATTTTTTTGGCCCGTTCATAGCACATAGTGCGGATATCTTCATCTGCCCCTTCAATCTTAGGGGTATACAGCTCTTTTGGGACGGGAAGGAGCTCGTCGATCTGTTCGGCGATGCGCTGCGGATTGTCTATCACCACTTCCCTTGCTTTTTCTTCCCCTAAAAATTGAAACTCCGCCAACATTTCATCCGTGGTACGGAAATGAACTTCAGGCAGACGATCCGGATCAAGGGGAGTCGCTTTGCCCAGGGTGCTAATCAAAATTTGACGATACTGGCCATCATGGGGATGAAGATAATGCACGTTTCCAGTGGCCACAACCGGTTTATTCAGCTTTTCACCCAGCTCGACAATACGCCTTAATAGTTCTTTAACGTGCTCCCGATCTCTGACCAACTCCTTCTCGATCAAGTGGTCGTAGATGGTCAGCGGTTGGATCTCAAAGTAATCATAAAAAGCAGCCGCTTCCTCCACTTCTTCCGGCGACTTTTGCATGATCCCCTCAAAAATTTCCCCTTTGTCACAGCCTGATCCTACCAAAAGGCCTTCACGATGTTCTTCTAGCACACTGCGGGGAATGCGGGGCACCCGATGGAAATATTTGATATGGGCCAGGGAAATCAGCTTGTATAAATTTTTTAAACCCTGTTGTGTTTTGGCTAGCAAGGTGCAGTGAAAAGGGCGTTGCCGGGAGACATCCCGCTCACCCATCGATGGATTAAGCTGATCCTGGTGGGTAATCCCTTTTTCAAGACAATCTGAAATCAATTTCCACAACAGATGGGCTGTCGCCTCTGCATCATCTGTTGCTCGGTGGTGGTTAACCAGCTCGATATTAAACTCCTTACATAATGTATTTAAGCGATGGTTTTTCAAGTAGGGATGGAGGAAACGGGCCAACTCCAAGGTATCGATCACGGGTCGGTCCAGTTTCAGCCCTAATTTGTTGTAACCCACCTGTAAAAACCCCATATCAAACCGGGCATTATGGGCCACCAGTGTGCCGTCACCCACAAAATCATAAAACCGTTTTAAAACATCATCAATTTCCGGCGCATCCACCAACATCTCATCGGTAATGCCGGTCAACTTCACGATCTGTTCACTCAAAGGTCGATGAGGATTGGCCAATTCGGAAAAAGTGTCCACCACTTGGCCATTTTTCATTTTTACGGCCGCCAGTTCAATGATTTGGTCATAGGTTGCGGATAACCCTGTTGTTTCCACATCAAAAACAATATACGTATCGTCAGCCAATGAACGCTTTTCCGGTTGATGAACGATGGGTACACCATCGTCCACCAGATACGCCTCTATGCCGTACAGCACTTTAACGCCATGCTTCTTACTGGCAGCGTAAGCTTCCGGAAAAGCTTGGGCCACGGCATGGTCGGTGACGGCAATGGCTGGATGGCCCCATTCGGCCGCCTGCTGAATATAATCGCTGATCGAAGTAACGCCATCCATGGCCGACATATTGGTATGCAAATGAAGTTCCACCCGCTTTTCTGGGGCCTTGTCCTGTCTGCCTGCCTTTTCAACGATTACAATATCATCGGCCATCAATACCAATTCCCGCTGATAAACATCCAGCTGGACATTGCCTCTTACCTTTAGCCACATGCCCGGTTTGATGGCAGCAATCGCTTCCTTCTCTTCTTCCCCTTTTAAAAAGACCTTTACCGAAATGGAATCGGTATAATCGGTTAGATCAATGGTGAGCAAAGTGCGTCCGCTTTTTAGCTCCCGCTGATCCAGATTAAAGACCTGTCCCTCAATGACCACGTTGTTTTCCTCTTCCCTGATCTCTTTCAGTGGGACAGCCTCACCACTAAACGGAGAACCGATGATCACATTGGAATGCATTTGACCCCGCTTTCCGTTTGTAACCGTCCGTTCTCTTCGTTCTATGCTTTCTACCGCTTGTTTGGCCAACTCAAGATCCTCTTGCTGACGGTCCTGGATAAAGCGGTTATACTCCTCCTGATCGTCCACCAAATGATAGTGAATCTGGTTAATTTTAAGGGAAAAGTGACGGTAAAAGGAACGGAGCACAGGTTCTACCTTATCCCGAAAGATGGATTCTTCTATTTCATTATAGAGAAAGACTGTAAGACTACCATTTTCCCAAGTTGGTGGTGTCGTTTCCATGCGTCGATACAAACCGTTGAAATGCTCTTTATGCTGATCAATAAACAGCGGCCAATAGTGATCAAATATGGCTTTGGCCTCCACACCATCTTTAAAACGGACGATCACGTCGATCTGGGCCACCTGAGAAAATGCATTCTTTAAGCGGTTGACCAGTGATTGAAAGATATGGGGCGGACATAGATTGGAAAAGACCAAATAAAAGACCCACATCCTTTTTTCCGGATGAAGCTGCAGTTTTTCTATATAGGCATCTTGAAAAAAAGTTGCTTTAATGTCAGGCTCCATTTGGATGCGATCCAACAGGGTTGAAAACCTCTCCCGCTTGGCAGCCTCAGCACTATTCAAAATGATCCCCCTCTCCCTGATCAGTTCTCCTTGATCCCAAGGATAAGCTACACCCGATACAGCGGTAGGAGACCTTTTAATTCTTGGCTAATAAACTTGGCAGCCGATCCACCAACTCTTCTTTAGGGATCAATTCACTTTCTCCCGTTTTACGCCATTTTACTTCAACCAAACCTTCTTTCGCTTTGTTGCCCACAATGATGCGCAAGGGGATTCCAATTAAGTCTGCATCGGCAAACTTCACTCCTGCCCGTTCCGCACGATCATCATATAAGACATCATAACCAGCCTGGAGCAGGGATTCATAAAGGGTATCGGCCACGCTTTCCTGATCTTGATCTTTGGTATTCACCGTAATTAGATGTAGATCAAAGGGGGATACAGCTTTAGGCCAAATGATCCCATTTTGATCATGATGCTGCTCGATGATGGCCGCCAACAAGCGGGTCACCCCGATTCCGTAACAGCCCATAATCATGGGCTTCTCTCGGCCGTTCTCATCCAAAAAGACAGCTCCCATTGCCTCGCTATATTTGGTGCCCAATTTGAAAACATGGCCCACTTCGATCCCTTTGGCAAAACGAACAGGATGTTCGCAATTGGGACAGGTGTCTTCTTCCGTTATGTTACGCAAATCGTAAAACTGTTCCACCGTAAAATCTCGTCCCAGTTTGGCATGCAGATAATGCTTGTCCCGCTTGTTGGCGCCAATAACAGCATTTTCCATGCCCATGATGCTATAGTCGGCAATCACCTTTACATCTTTCAGACCAATGGGACCGATATAGCCTGGCTCTGAGCCTAAGTCCTTGCGGATACGCTCTTCCTCCAAAAACTCCACCTGCTCGGCTCCCAATGCCCGCTTCACCTTTACTTCATTAAGCTCATAATCGCCCCGCACAAGAGCCACAACAGCTTGTCCATCAGCCGCTAGAGCGATGGCTTTCACAATTTGTTTCGCCTCAATGCCCAATTCTTCAACCAGGCGCTCAATGGTGGATTGGCCGGGAGTATCCACTTCAATCATGGGCTCCTCTGTTCCCTTCACCTGCTCATACTGCTGGCGCCTCACCTCGGCTTTTTCAATATTGGCCGCATAATCACACTGGGTACAATAAACGAGGGTATCTTCCCCCACCTCTGACAACACCATAAATTCATGGGTGTCCGTACCCCCAATAGCCCCGGAATCGGCCTCCACAGCTCTAAAGGTTAAGCCCAGTCGGGTGAAAATGGCCTGGTAGGCCTGGTACATGGCTTGATAGCTAGCATCCAGCCCCTCCTCAGATGTATCAAAGGAATAGGCGTCTTTCATTATAAACTCCCTAGCTCTTAACACGCCAAAACGGGGCCGCCGTTCATCGCGAAATTTGGTTTGAATTTGATAAAGGGTGAGGGGTAGCCGCTTATACGATTTGATTTCATCCCTGACCAGCCCCGTGACCACTTCTTCATGGGTGGGGCCCAGGGCGAAAGGACGCTCATGGCGATCATGAAGACGAATCAGCTCCGGTCCATACACCTCCCAGCGCCCTGTCTCCTGCCATATTTCTGCTGGTTGCAAAGCAGGCATTAAGATTTCTTGAGCCCTTGCTTTATTCATTTCCTCCCGGATCACCTGTTGTATTTTAGCCAACACCTTGTGAGCTAAAGGCAGATAGGTGTATAATCCTGAAGCTAAGGGACGGATCAGACCTGCCCGAAGCATCAGCTGGTGACTAGCCACCTCGGCATCGGCCGGATTATCCCTCAGCGTTGGGATAAAGTATTGTTTCTGTCTCAACGAGATCCCCCTTTCTCCCATTTCTACCAAACGATTACCTAAAACTTTTTTTAGCTGGTCATTTTCCGCTTGAGAAGCAGTTTCTCTTTGTTGCTCATTTATTGATTGAAGAATATCCGCTGAATATCGTTCCAGGTGACCACCAGGATCAAGAGCATTAACAGGGCAAAACCGATAAAATGAGCCAAACCTTCTTTTTGAGGATCAAGGGGTCGTCCCCGCACCGCTTCAATCAATAGAAAGAGCAGACGCCCGCCATCCAAGGCAGGAATGGGTAACAAATTTAAAATGGCCAAGTTAACGCTTAAAGCGGCTGTCCACTGCATCAGCATGGGCAAACCAGCAGCTGCTGCCTGACTAGTAAAATCAAAAATCCCCACGGGCCCAGCTAACGCATCTAAGCCTAGTGCCCCAGTGATTAACATGCCGATGCTGGTAAAAATTAAGGTGGACACCTCCAGCATTAAGCGAAAGCCATACACAAACGATCCTAAGATGGAATGTTCAAAATGTTGGTGAACCCCGATAAACCCAATTTTTTCTCCTGAACGCATGTTATCTTCACGACTATCTGGGGTGACCACCAGTTCAAGCTGACTGTCTCCCCGTTCAACGTGCAGCGTCAATTCCCGCCCGGGGTTTATCATAATGGTTTGTACCAGTTCATTCCAATTATCCATCACTTTCTGATCAACAGCAACTATACGGTCACCGGGCATTAGGCCAGCCTCTTCCGCAGCGGAACCTGGTAGCACATCGCCTACAATAGGTTGATCACTAGGGACGCCTAGACTTAAGGCCAAACCAATAAAAATGATCAAAGCCAGCAGAAAGTTGGCCAAGGGTCCGGCAAAAATGGTGGCAGCTCGCTTGCCAATGCTTTTACTATTAAATTGCCGGTCATAAGGAGCAATTAACAGCTCCTGGTTTCCCTGAACAATGACAGCTTTTCTGCTGATCGGATAACGCACCAGTTCATCCGCAGCATTATATCCTTCAATAAATAAATCATGGTCCAAATCGATGCGCTGTACATTTAAAGGTTCGCCCTCAATCAGCCAATTTTCCTGTTGTCGATTCGATTTGTTTAAAATGATTTTTGAAACTTGGTCTAAGGAATCAAATTGGAGTAGCACATCATGCCCCGTCTTAATCTGAATCATTTCCGGGTCTTCCCCAGCCATGCGAACATAACCGCCGAGGGGCAGCAGGCGAATGGTATATAAAGTCTCCCCTTTGCGGACTGAAAACAGCTTAGGTCCAAACCCAATGGCAAACTCCCGACATAAAATACCTGATCGCTTGGCCACAATGAGGTGTCCCAATTCATGAACAAAGATCAGCACTCCGATCACTAATATGATGCTGATCACCGTTTGCATCTTAACACCTTCTTTCCAGCGATTTAGCCGCCTCTCTTGCCCACTGGTCCGCTGCTTCAATCTCTTCTAAGGTAGGATGAGCAATAGGATCATGAGCCAGCATTGTTTGCTCAATCACCTCTTCGATCTCTAAAAAACCAATTCTTGAACTCAAAAAGAGATCAACGGCCACTTCATTGGCTGCATTAAGAACGGCTGGCATGGTTCCCCCTACCCGGCCCGCTTCCATGGCCAGTCTAAGGCAAGGATAACGCTCCAGGTCCACTTTTCTAAAGTGGAGACGGCCAATCTGACTAAGATCAAGCGGTTTGGTCTTTACAGGATAGCGGTCGGGATAGGTCAAGGCGTACTGGATGGGCACTTTCATATCAGGCGTACCTAACTGGGCCAAAACTGCGCTATCCTGAAAAACAACCATGGAATGGACAATGCTTTCATCGTGGATAAGGACATCAATCTGGTTATAGGATAAGTTAAACAGCCAATGCGCTTCGATCACCTCTAAACCTTTATTCATCATGGTGGCTGAATCAATCGTCACTTTTGGCCCCATGGACCAATTGGGATGTTTTAAAGCCTCAGCAACCGTCACCTTGCTTAACTCAGCTCGAGGTCGATCTCTGAAGCTGCCGCCAGAAGCTGTCAGTACTATTTTTTCCACAGATGCTCTCTTTTCCCCTTGCAAACACTGAAATATGGCTGAATGTTCACTGTCCACAGGGATGATGGATACGTTAAAGCGCCGGGCCAGATCCATCACAATGTTTCCCGCTGTGACCAATGTCTCTTTATTGGCCAGGGCAATCTGCTTTCCGGCTTTGATGGCAGCCAAAGTGGGTTTAAGACCAACGCTACCCACAACCGCTGTTACTACAGTATGCACTTTGGGATGCGTGCAGACCTCTTCCAATCCATCTAATCCATAAACCACCTTCGTGGAGCTGGGTATATCTAAGCGGATCTGTTCAGCAATTTCTTTTGAGAAAACTGAAATCAGCTCCGGTTTAAATTGGTTGGCCTGTTGGACAATTAAATCCACGTTACGCCCTGCTGCCATCGCCGTCAATTTAAATCGGTCGGGATAGGCTTTAATCACCTCTAACGTCTGTCGCCCGATTGAACCGGTGGAACCTAATACGGCAATATGCTTCATAACCGATGCTCCTGTTCTACCTCTGTTTCACACTATAGCAAGGATTAAACCGCCTGGCAACAAATGCCTTTCGTAAAAGCTAAGGCTTAAAAAAGAAGAGCACACAGACGAAAATAAGGGCATCAAAACGATCCAATATGCCTCCGTGACCAGGCAAAAGAGTACCTGAATCTTTTACACCATAATAACGTTTAATTCCTGATTCGATCAAATCCCCTAATTGACCGGCTAGTGAGACCCAACACGCGTTAAATAAAGCATGTCCTAAATGAGCAAAATACCCGGTAATCCCTTGAAAAACCAGGCTAGCGACCAAAGCAGCCGCTAGACCACCCAACATCCCTTCCACCGTCTTTTTGGGGCTGATGCTGGGCCACAATTTCGTTTTTCCTCTAGATTTACCAATAATATAAGCGCCACTGTCTGTAATCCAAATTGTTAAGAGAATAAAAAAAATGAACGTCAGACCTTCTGTCTCACGGATGGTGCCAAACTGGGCAAAACCAAGCCCAACGTAGAAAACGGCAATGAAAAAAAGGCTAATTTCAGCAAGTGATAAACGATTTTTAGTTAACACCGTCAAAATTAAAAAGAGAATAATAAATAAGACCATCAGTGTATCCAGCGATAATGGAATCCATGCTGAAATATGATCTGAGGCAGGCAGTGAAGTGAGCAGTAGAGCGATAAGAAACAGTGCACCAACTGTTGAAGATAGGGACTTGAGGGGAATTTTAGCCATGCGTAGCAATTCATGATAGGCAATCGCCGACAAAACAACTAAAAGCAGGGAAAGCAACCAGCCTCCTGCAATCGTTATTAGTACAAATATGCTGCCCCCAATGGTTGCAGTGATGACCCTCTGCCTCAATGAAAATACCCTCCCAACCTGACCTAACTAATCCATCGAATATAGACCCTGTGCCGACTGTTAGATGGCCCCATACCGACGGACTCTCCGTTGATAATCCTGAATGGCCAACTTAAAATGTTCGCTTGTAAAATCTGGCCAAAATACATCGACGAAAAACAGTTCGGTATAGGCAAGTTGCCACAACATAAAGTTACTCAAACGGATTTCCTTCGTCCTGATTAGCAGGTCAGGATCAGGCAGATCTCCCGTTTGCAAAGCTTGACATACCATTTTTTCATCAATATCATTGATGCCTATCTCTCCATTCACCACTTTGTGAGCCAACTTTTTGACCATCTGAACAATTTCATGGCGACTCCCATAATTTAAGGCAAAATTTAGAATCAGTCCGGAGTTGGATTGCGTCCGCTTGATGGCTTCCTTAATAGCCTTGAGCGTGGGGGCAGGGAGACCCTCTTCTGACCCGAGGAGCCGAAGCTGTACATTGCGGGAACACAATTCATCTAGTTCTAAGGCCAAATATTCCTGCGGGAGGCGCATCAGATAGTCCACTTCTTCTCGGGGCCGTTTCCAATTTTCGGTTGAAAAAGCGTACAACGTTAATATTTTAATCCCCATTTCATCGGCTGTTTTGGTGATCTCTTTAATCACTTTCATTCCAGCGCGATGGCCGGCTACTCGGGGTAAGCCGCGCTCCTTAGCCCAACGACCGTTACCATCCATGATGATGGCGACGTGACGGGGCGTCTCCCCTTCACCGGGGGGATTGTTCTGTTTCTTTAAATAACTTAGCTTGGATAACATAGCAAATCCTCCAACTGGTGATGAACAAAATCACCCTCACTGGGAGGGTGATTGTCCATCTTCCCCTTACACTTCCATAATTTCCTTCTCTTTATTGGCAATGATCTCGTCTACTTGCTTGATAAATTGATCGGTCGTTTTTTGCACATCTTCTTGATGACGGCGGGCTTCATCTTTAGACACTTCGCCATCTTTTTCCAACTTTTTTATGGCGTCATTAATATCCCGTCGCACATTACGTATGGCCACTTTAGCTTCTTCCCCATATTTCTTAACCATTTTAACCAACTCTTGGCGTCTTTCTTCCGTTAATGGAGGAACGGCAATGCGGATAATCTGCCCATCATTGGTGGGTGTTAATCCCAATTCAGATTTGAGGATCGCCTTTTCGATGGCCTCTAAAGCTCCCTTATCCCAAGGCTGTATCACCAACAGCCTGGGTTCAGGTGCACTGATGTTGGCCAATTGATTGACCGGCGTTGGTGTCCCATAATAATCGACCATCACTTTATCCAGTAGCGATGGGGTGGCCCGTCCAGCGCGCAACGTGGCTAGCTCCCCTTTAAGCTGATTAACAGCTTTTGACATGCGGTCGCGTCCGTCGTTCAGCAACTCACTCACCATTAGGAACTCCCCCTAACGATTGTCCCGATATCTTCCCCACAAACTGCCCGCATAATATTGCCTTCTTCAGCAATGGAAAATACGATTAACGGAATATTATTATCCATACATAAGGACGATGCGGTGGAATCCATCACCGCTAAACCTTCTTTAATCACATCTAAATAGGAGAGATAATCATATTTTTTGGCCGTGGGATCGACTGTAGGGTCAGCGCTGTAGATACCGTCCACTTTATTTTTGGCCATAAGAATCACTTCGGCTTCTATTTCAGCCGCCCGCAATGCGGCTGTTGTATCGGTAGAAAAATAGGGGTTGCCAGTTCCGCCTGCAAAAATTACAACCCTCTTTTTCTCTAAATGACGAATGGCCCTACGCCGTATGTATGGTTCAGCCACCTGCCTCATTTCAATGGAGGTTTGCACCCGGGTTTGGACCCCTTCTGCTTCCAAAGCATCTTGTAAGGCCAAAGAGTTGATCACTGTAGCCAACATCCCCATATAATCAGCTGTAGCCCTGTCCATTCCCTTGGCGCTTCCAGCCATCCCTCGCCATATATTTCCTCCACCAACCACGATGGCTAATTCAACACCCAGTTGAACCACTTCTTTGATCTGTCTGGCAATGGATTGAATCACTGCTGGATCAATACCAAATCCTTGATCTCCTGCCAAAGCTTCTCCGCTTAATTTCAGGATGACCCGTTTGTACTTTGGTTGCATCAGGGCTTCCCTCTTTTCTGAAAAAGTCCAGTTCAATCTGATTGAAGTCTTATCTTAAAAAGAGGGAACACTGGGTGTTCCCTATCCAATTATACGTATACGGCAAGGCACTTTATTTTTTGACCTGGGACATAACTTCTTCAGCAAAGTTGGATTCTTTTTTCTCTACACCCTCACCAAGTTGAAAGCGAATGAAGGATTTCACCGCCACATCTTTACCCTCTTGTTCAAGAAGCTTTGCCACCGTTAAATCTGGGTTTTTAACAAACTCTTGTTCCAAGAGACAAACCTCTTGATAAAACTTACCTAAACGGCCTTCCACCATTTTTTCCACAATATGTTCTGGTTTACCTTCATTTAATGCTTGTTGTTTTAAAATTTCCCGTTCCTTATCAAGCACCTCTTGAGATACATCTTGACGGGAAATATAGCTGGGATTTAGGGCCGCAATGTGCATGGCCACATCTTTGGCCAGCTCTTCATTGGTGGTATTTTCTAATAAGGTTAAGACACTGATGCTACCGCCCATATGAATGTAGGCCCCAAAGGCATCATTGTCTCCCTTTTCAACAATTTCAAAGCGGCGCAGCCTAATATTCTCCCCTATTTTTGAAATCATACCGTGCAGGCGGACTTCAAATGTTTCGTCCCCTTCAATTTTGAGGGCCAAAGCTTCTTCCACACTCTTGGGACGGTGCTTTAACAAAAATTGAGCCGTTTCAGCCACAAAGTTTTGAAACAGTTCATTTTTAGCCACAAAGTCTGTTTCACAGTTCATTTCTAAAATGACGGCCGTATTGCCACTCACCGCCACATTGGTCAATCCTTCAGCTGCCACCCGGTCTGCTTTTTTGGCCGCTTTGGCCAAACCTTTCTCCCGTAAATATTCGATCGCTTTCTCCATGTCACCGTTGGTTTCGGTCAGCGCCTTTTTGCAGTCCATCATGCCTGCACCGGTCTTTTCGCGCAGCTCTTTTACCATTGCTGCCGTTACAGCCATTTGACATCCTCCTTACACCGGTCAAAATAAATAGCACACTTATCCTAAGGTCATTCTACCTAAAGCATTACCCAAGCAAGTAGTCATTAAACCCTCATTAGGAGACGGATGTTTGTTCCCCTTGTTGCCCTTCTAAAACGGCATCGGCTATTTTACTAGACAAAAGCTTAACGGCCCGGATGGCATCGTCGTTACCGGGGATGACGTAGTCCACTTCATCAGGATCGCAGTTGGTATCCACGATCGCCACGATGGGAATCTTCAACTTGCGGGCTTCCGCGATGGCGATGCGTTCTTTGCGGGGATCAACGATAAAGACGGCATCAGGCAGCTCCTTCATCTCTTTAATGCCGCCTAAAAACTTTTCTAACCGTTCTTTCTCTTTGCGCAGCAAAATCACTTCTTTTTTAGGCAGCACATCAAAGGTGCCATCGGTTTCCATCTGCTCCAACTCATGCAAACGTTCAATCCTCTTCCGAATCGTGCTAAAGTTGGTCAATGTGCCGCCCAGCCAACGGGTATTGACATAAAACATATTGCAGCGTTCTGCTTCTTCTTTAATTGACTCTTGAGCTTGTTTTTTGGTGCCCACAAACAAAATTTTTCCGCCTTCAGCCGCTAGGTCTCGGACGAAGCGGTATGCTTCCTCCACTTTTTTAGCGGTCTTCTGCAAGTCAATAATGTAAATCCCGTTTCGTTCCGTAAAAATATAACGGGCCATTTTGGGGTTCCAACGCCGGGTTTGATGTCCGAAATGAACCCCTGCTTCAAGCAACTGTTTCATTGAAATAATCGCCATTTGTTTATCCTCCTCTGGGTTATTCCTCCGGCAACCGCATCTTTAGATGACACTTGGTAAACCCAAGCACCCCCATCCAAATTGGTTGCCGTGTGTTTTTTTGCCAACGATAACTATAACATACAAACCCCCAATGTGCAATTACTAATCAGAAGGGTTTGCATATAGATTAACCATTAACTGAATCTCCCCTACCCCGCGCTGGAGTCGACGGGCAATCTCCTGGTGCGAATAGCCTTGTTTGAGTAAGGCAAGTACCTGTTCTACCTCTTCGGGGGTATGCTGTTTAAGGGCCGGTTGGGGGGAAGGGACTTCTTCCTCCTTTATGGCCTGCTCTTTGTCAAAGGCGTTTTCCTGGTTTGTGGGGGATGAAAAAGAAGGGGAGGAAGCTGGTTGGTTGGACTTGAGTTTTGCCATCCAGTTTTGTTCCCTTTCATTAATGAACTGAACCATTTTTCGATAGTAAGCTTCATTTTCCCGCTCAATTTGCTGCAGATAAGATTGAAGCTGCTTTTGCAGCTGATGTTCAGCGGGCGACTCTTGGGAATGAAGCCCTTGAAGACGTTGATAAACGATAAGCAAACCGAAGATGGTGATAATATGCAATAACAAGCTGATCAGTATCCATATCCATACCCAATACGACAACACGCTCCCACCTTCATCATTATATTAAAGCAAAGGTCGTTCAAGCTCTCTCTTTATCGCTCCAGTTAATCAGGGGCTAGTTTTAATAGTGTTGCAGCAGCTGTTTCTCCTTGGCCAATGCATTTTTTAAACGGGACAAGGCCTTGGAATGGAGCTGGGAGATGCGGGAGGTGGTTAAATTTAACACTTTGGATATTTCGGTCAGGGTAAGTTCTTCAAAATAAACCATAGAAACGACCCATTTTTCCTTTTCCGGCAATTTATCTATGGCTTCCGCCAAGATCGCTTTAATCTCCATTTCGTCCAGATGCTTTTCCGGATTTTCCGCATCAGGATTTTCTAAAACAGACCAGCGCAAAGTGGTTTGATTTTCCTCATCTCGTATCGTTTCATTGATGGAAATCATGGATGAGAGGGAGACATCGAGTAGGATTTGGCGCAGTTCATCAACGCTGATTCCCAAATAGGCGCATACTTCCTCATCGCTGACTGAACGCAGTTTTTCCTGTTCCAGGGCGAGATAAGCCTCCTCAATTTTTCGCGCTTTATCCCTTAGCGAACGGGATAAAACGTCAGTTTTACGCAAACCGTCAATCATGGCGCCTCTAATTCTTAAGGAGGCATACGTTTCAAATTTAAGGCCCCGTTCCGGTTCAAATTTATTGATGGCATCCAACAGCCCTTCCATGCCCAAGCTCATCAATTCATCCTTGGTAATCATTTCGGGCAATGTGGCCATGAGTCGACCAGCAGCGTATTCCACCAGATGAAGATATCTGGAAACCAAATAATTGCCGGCATCAGGGTCACGCCCGTCTTTCCACCGCTTCCAGCACTCCAATTCCTCATTGGATTTTTTAGACGGCATTGGAATCATCTGCGTACACCCCCAGTCTCCCCTCACAATTTTTTGGACCCGGCATTAACTGAGCGGACATACAAAATGCCCGTCACGGTATCAAGCTCAATGGTTCGGCCAAAATTTCCACCTGTATCTTCCGCTACTACAGGAATGTTGGCTTGACGTAGCTGCTGGTGACACGCCTCTACATTGCGTCGGCCGATGCTTAAGTTATGGGCCGATTGAAACTTAAACATTTGAGCGCCTCCAGCCAGTTTAGCCACCATTCTTCTCGGTTCAGCTCCCATTTTCTCCATTTTGTCAATCAGCAGGGGGATGGCTGTGTCAGCATATTTAGCCCGGTTCGTATCTCCACGGGATAACGCTTGATTGGGAAGCATGACGTGAGCCATACCACCTATTTTGGCGATGGGATCATAAAGAGCGACACCGACGCAAGAACCTAGTCCAGTGGTTCTTAGACGGTCAGGTGATTGAGCCACTTGCAAATCGGCCATGCCTACTTTAACCAGAACACTTTCCATGACCGCTAACTCCCAGGGCAGCAAAGATAATTGAATATGAATCAGGATGAGGAAGGAGCAAAAAGTGACCATCCACCGGTATTTCATTATGATTTGAGTCGACAAAGCAAGTCTCAATCACCAGGGCCCGATCCCCCACTTTACCCGCTTCCAAAAGGCCGTAACTGATGATGGCTCCCGCCATGTCAATGGCCAGCTCCGGGACAGACGGAGATATTTTCAGCATGGTAAAATCAGCCAAAGCCGAGAGGTAAGAACTGCAGACGATATTGCCTATTTCCTGAACAGCTGACAAATACAGCTCCCTATCCTGTTCAGTGGCAGGCCCCTTTGCGGTTATCGGTTGTTGATAGACAAACTGGGCCAGCTGCCAGGCCGATCTTTCCTCAAGGAGGAAGAACATGTAGCCTTCCACATCTCCTCTGAAATAGAGGCAAGTGGCCACAACAACCTGTTCAGCACCACCAGCCAATTCTGCCAACTCATCGAAGGAGACGATGCGCACTTCTGGGATTTGCATGTGGACTGGCTGACCCAATATTTGAGATAATGATGAAGCTGCGTGTCCAGCCCCAATGTTGCCAATCTCCTTCAAAACGTCCATATGAAGCGGATTAAACTTCAGCCAGGTCATTGTTCCATCCCAACCGCCGGTTCATAGTCGAGCGCTTCCCGACTTAACACCTTCAGCACATCCAAAATGATGAGCAGACGTTTTTCATGTTGGACAACGCCGGCTATATACTCCTTGGAGGCATGTCCAACCACTTCGGGGGGAGGTTCAATATCCTTCTCGTCAACATCCAGCACATCATTGGCCGCATCCACAATCAATCCGACCTCAACGTCATCCGCTTCAACAATAATCATGCGAGCCTGTTCAGTGATCTCCTCTTCAGGCAATTCCAATCGCAACTTAAGATCAATTACCGGTGTCACAACGCCCCTTAAATTAATCACCCCTTTAACAAAAGGCGCCACATTGGGAACCCGGGTGATGGGCAAGAGACGCTCGATAGACTTCACATAGTCCACATCAAGACAATATTCTTCCGCCCCCAGTTGAAAGACAACCATTTTCTTCATGGCCGCAGTACCCCCTACTTGATTAGTGCATTACAATCAATGATTAATGCCACCTTGCCGTCCCCTAAAATGGTTGCACCTGAAATGCCAAAGATCTGACTAAGATAGCGCCCCATCGATTTAAGCACAATATCCTGCTGCCCAAACAACTGATCCACAACCAATCCCGCCATTTTGTCACCCTTACGGACCACCACCACCGGCAGTAAATTCCCCTCCTCGTTGTCCTGATCTACATGAAAGACCGATTTAAGCCAGATAAGCGGCAGGACCCGTCCTCTAAAATCAAGCACCTTTTGACCATGCACCGTTCTGATTTCACTTTTATCCACCAAAATGGCTTCAATGATGGAAGTGAGGGGAATAGCATACGTTTCGTCTCCCACCTTCACCAGTAACGCCGTAATAATAGACAGGGTGAGGGGCAGTTGAATGCTAAAGGTGGTACCCTGGCCCGGTTCTGAGTCCACATTAACCTGACCACCTAACGATTCTATTTTATTTTTGACCACATCAAGCCCCACACCACGTCCTGATAAGTCTGATACGTTATTGGCAGTGCTAAACCCAGAAGCAAACAGCAGGTTATACACATCCTGATCAGTGAGGCTGGCCGCTTGATCCTCGCCCACCAGTCCCCGCTCAATCGCCTTGGCAATCACCTTGTCCCGGTTAATCCCTCTACCATCATCCTTAATCTCAATAAAAACATGATTACCGCTGTGATAAGCTTTTAATTCCACCCGCCCTTGGGCCGCTTTTCCGGCCTTCACTCTTTCCTCGGTGGTCTCCAGACCGTGGTCAATCGCATTTCTAATCAGGTGGACCAACGGATCACCAATCTCATCGATCACCGTACGATCCAGTTCCGTCTCCGCACCGCTCATCACCAGCTCTACTTCTTTGCCAAGCTCCCGGGCCACACTGCGCACCATCTTAGGAAACCGATTAAACACCTGCTCAACAGGCACCATACGCATGGTTAAGATTAAATCTTGAAGATCACTACTAATCCGGCTCATATGTTCTACGGTTTCCAATAGCTCCTGATGGTTTAAGGCCCGGGCGATCTGATCCAGTCGGCCCCGGTCGATCACCAACTCACTAAAGAGATTCATCAGTTTGTCGAGGCGATCAATATTAACCCGAATCGTTTTAGTGGCCCTCTGCATGCCGGTTCGCCCGCCAGAGGAAGCCTGCTGTTGTTCCTTTTGTTGAGTAGTCTCACGCTTTTCTCCTTTTTGCTGGCTAGCACGCCCCTCATCATTTTTCTCAACGCGTTTTAACTCATCATAAGAAAGGGGTTGCAGTTCAACCTGTTCAATTTCAGCGATTTTTAAAACGGACTCTTTTAATGGTTCTGCTTCCTGTCTGCTGATATAGATCACTTCAAACGTGCGATCAAACTGCTCTTCCTCAATCTCTTGGACAGAGGGGTAAGACTGAATCACCTCTCCTTCTTCTTCTAATAGGCGGAAAACCATATAGGCCCTGGCCGCTTTAAGCAAACAGTTAGAATCAAGGGTCACTTTAAGATAATACAGATTAAATCCCGCTTCCTGGGATTGAGCAATAACGGTTAGTGCGTATTCATCCAGGGCTTGCATCACCCCGTTTGAGGTCAATTCAGACTGATTTTCCGGGGATGGCTCGCCAGCCGTCTCTTTTCCTGCCGCTTGATTTAAAGCGCTGATCACCTGATTCACATCAACATCCGCTTCATGCCCCTCGATGGCCGCTTCGATCAATTTTTCCAAAGCATCCACACAGGTAAATAAAACATCAAGCAAAGGTACCGTTACAGCCAGCTGATGGTTGCGAACCTGATCCAACACATTTTCCATCTGATGGGTTAAATCGGCCACCTCTTCAAAGCCCATGGTGGCTGACATCCCTTTTAAGGTATGAGCTGAACGGAATATTTCATGAACCAAGTTAAGATTGTCCGGCTCTTTCTCCAAAGCAAGTAAATGATCATTGATAGCCGTCAAATGCTGATTTGATTCATCGATAAACACATCCAAATATTGATTCATATCCATCATGCTAGCCCCCCATCATCTTAATCCCTTCAACGATAGCGTCAGCCATCTGACCGATTGGCACCACCCGATCAGCCAAACCCGCTTCAACGACGGCCTTTGGCATTCCATAAACCACACAGGATGCTTCATCTTGAGCAATGGTATAAACGGGATGGACACTTTTTAACTGTTTCAAACCGACGGAGCCGTCCTTTCCCATTCCGGTCAGTATGCAAAAGATCAACTTTTCCTTCTCAACAGCAAGCGCCGATTCCAGCAAGACATCGACGGCAGGGCGATGTCCCCTGCGCGGTGGATCCGTATTTAATCCAATGTAAAGGCTTTTCCCCTTTCGCTTGATCACCATGTGCTGGCCACCTGGAGCGATGTACGCTGTGCCCCCGCGAATCGGCTCATCATGCTCTCCTTCCTTAATGCTGTAGGGGACAAGGGAATCAAGCCGCTTTGCCAAAGAGTGGGTAAACCCCTGGGGCATATGCTGAACCACTAGCAATGCGGTATCTGACCTGTAGGGAAGATTTTCAAACAGCGTTTGTAGGGCTTTGGGTCCACCGGTGGAAGAACCGACCAGAACCAGAAAGTTTAAGGGGTTTGTGGTGATGATAAACCCTCCTTCCAGCTGCCGGGCTATCCTATATTTCTTTTCCAGGACGTCAGTAAGCGCTTAAACAGATTGCTAAGTCCACCTGCGTCCCCCTTCTGTTCAGCCGAAGGGCGGTTTAAATAATGGGCCGTTATCAAGCGCATCGCCTGGGAGACTTTGCTGTTCGGGTAGGAATGGATAAAGGGTTCTTGCCGTATCACGGCTTTCTGAACAGCTTGATCAAGCCACAGGTAGCCCAAATAGTGGATGTTTTGATCCAAAAATTGACTGGCAGCAGTTTGAATGCGCTGAGCAGTCGTTAACCCTTCCAGAGCATAACTGCAGCGGTTCACCACCAGTTTGACAGCTAAATCGGACCGATGTCTGCTTAACATTTTCAAAACGGCATAAGCATCGGCTATGGCTGTGGGCTCAGGAGTGGTGACTAAAAAAATCTCATCGCAAGATAAAATGAGCGGTAACGTATCCGCTAACAAGCCTGCTCCCGTATCTAAAATAATGAAATCAACATTTTGATCTAATGTTTCCAAATCGGCCAGCATGCGCTTCAGACGCTCTTCAGGAAGATGGATCAATTGATCTAGGTCTGAAGCCCCAGATATAAGCAATAAACCGTAAGGCCCTTCCTCCACGATCTGAGTCAGGGATAAATTTTCATTAAGCATATCCAGAATGGTGTAGCGAGGAGAAAAGCCAAGCAAAACATCAATGTTGGCAAAACCAAGATCAAGATCGAGGAGCAAGGTGCGCTTGCCCTGTTCTATTAAGCTTAAGGCGAAATTTAGGGCAAAGTTTGATTTGCCCACTCCCCCTTTACCACTGGTGACGGCGATCAGCCGGGCGCGATCTTTACTGTTTAAAGTGAGCACCTTCCGCCTCAGCTTCTCAGCTTGATCTTCCATACACATTCTCCCTTCCCGCCAGAACACTGGCCAACCAACTGGGGTCGGGCTCCACAATATCATCCGGCACATCTTGGCCAGTTGTCACATAAGCCAGGGGCAGCTGGTATTCACTGAGCAGATTGATAGCTAAGCCGCATGATTGGGTTTCATCCAGCTTGGTGAGGATCAAACGGTTGGCTGGAATCGACAAAAATTTGTCTACTATTGCCTTGGCGTCATCATATTTGCTGGTCATGCTGATCACCAAAAACGTTTCCACCTGACTTTCAGCCGACAACAATTGCTTTAGTTCACCCAAATAAAACCCTTCCAAATAGTTGCGGCCAGCCGTATCCATTAAAATATGGTCACAATGGCTGAGACGGTTTAAAGCTTCTTTTAAGTCTTTTGGGGAGTAAACCACTTCCAGAGGTACATTTAAGATTTGGGCATATGTTTTAAGCTGATCGACCGCTGCAATCCGATAGGTATCTGATGTGATCAATCCGATTTTTTTCTTCTTATTTAACATCAAGTCAGCGGCCAGCTTTGCCACCGTTGTGGTTTTACCCACCCCAGTGGGCCCCACCAAACAAATAAAGCGGGGCAATGGTTCCGTTTTGAAAGGAAGGCGACTGATGTATTCATAGAGGATGTGCTGCGCCAGTTGTTCTATGGCCAGATCGCTGGCCTCTTTGCGACTGCTTACCAGCTTTTGCATCAATTCAACCCGAATGGAGTTTAAAATGCCTTGTTGTTTTAACATTTGATCGATGGCATGCAGTTCAGGCGGAAAGCGGGTCTCATCGCTTCCAGCCAAGTCAATCATCAGCTGTTTAAGCTCATCCAATTCTTTTCCGATCCACGCCACTGAATCAGTTGGGGCTGTCGATTTGGAAAGGGAGCTTGCGCTTGCCTGTATGTGACGCATGTTGAGAGAACCGTTCCTTGCTGAGTGTGTGGAGGCTAGAGGGGTGACTTTTTTTCGCTGATGATCCTGAGCGGCAAGCACTTCAATCATCTCTTTGCGGCTAAGCCAACCCCAAATCCCCCTTTTTTTCACTTTTCGCGTCTCTAAAATAACGGCATCATGACCCAAATCTTGTCTGATTTCCTGCAATGCTTCCGGTAGAGAGTGCACCACATATTTTTTTATCCTCATGAAATGTTCACCACTCCCACACTTTGCACTTCAATATCAGGTTCCAGCTCATTGTAGGACAAGACAGGCAAATCGGGCAGATATCGGCCCAACAGCTGACGCAAGTACATGCGGATCGCTGGCGAAGTTAACACAATGGGCTGAACGCCTGACTGTTGCACCCGCTTGACTTGCTCCAGTACCGCTTCATAAATTTTTTGAGATGATTCTGGATCTAACGCTAAATAGGTGCCTTGTTCCGTGCGCTGGATGGCATCAGCGATGCGCTTCTCCACTGATGCGCCTGCCGTAATCACCTTGAGGCGTTCATCGGTCACATACTGTTGCGTAATCTGTCTGGCTAAACTTTGCCGGACATATTCAGTCAGAAGATTGGTATCTTTGGTGTGGGTGGCATGGTCAGCCAAACTTTCCAGGATCACGGTTAAGTTGCGGATAGATACTTGTTCGCGCAATAGGTTACAGAGCACCTTTTGCACTTCCCCAATGGTGAGCAGATCAGGAATCAATTCTTCCACCACAGCAGGGGCTGTCTCTTTCACATTTTCTATCAAAGTTTTAACCTCTTGCCGTCCCAACAGCTCATGGGCATACCGCTTGATTACTTCAGTCAAATGGGTGGAGACAACGGAAGGCGGATCCACCACGGTGTAGCCCGCCGCCAGGGCTTGATCCTTCTGCTCCTCACTGATCCATAAAGCGGGTAGGCCAAAGGCCGGTTCCACCGTTTCAATGCCAGTGATGGTATCATCGCCGACTCCTGAGCTCATGGCCAGATAATGATCCAACAGGAGCTCACCTTGAGCCACCTTGGATCCTTTAATCTTAATCACATATTCATTTGGTCTTAGCTGAATATTGTCCCGGATGCGGATCACTGGGACAACGAAACCAAGTTCCAAGGCGATCTGGCGGCGGATCATAATCACCCGGTCCAGCAAATCCCCGCCCTGATTGGCATCAGCTAAAGGGATCAAGCTGTAGCCAAATTCAAATTCGATGGGATCCACTTGCAGCAGGGGAAGAACACTTTCCGGTCCCCTCATTTCCGTTAAGGGCTCTTCCAGTTCCTCCTGCTCCTCATCCTCCACCTTCTGCTCCATCTGACTTAACCTATACCCACCAAAGGCCAGCAATCCGGCAATAGACAGGGTGAGCCACATGCTGATGGGTGTGATAATTCCCAATGCAGCAATGGTGCCGGCCACCACATAGAGGAGTTTGGGATATGTAAAAACTTGCCGGGTAAAATCCTGACTTAAATTGCCATCGGACGCCACCCGGGTCACCACAATTCCGGCTGACGTGGATAATAACAAAGCGGGAATCTGACTCACCAAGCCGTCTCCTATGGTGAGCATGGTAAAGGTGGTAGCCGCTTCCCCTAAGGACATGCCCATCATCATTGACCCTGTAAGCAGTCCGCCGACAATGTTAACGAAAATAATGATGATGGAAGCGATGGCATCCCCCTTGACAAACTTGGCGGCCCCATCCATCGCACCGTAAAAATCAGCCTCTTTTTCAATCTTTTCCCGCCGTGCTCGAGCCTCTTGCTCATTAATTAAGCCGGCATTTAAATCGGCATCGATGCTCATCTGTTTGCCGGGCATGGCATCCAGGGTGAAGCGGGCCGCTACTTCAGCCACCCGTTCCGTTCCTTTGGTAATGACAATAAATTGAATGACCACCAAAATGATAAACACGAGTAAACCAACAATCATGTTGCTACCGACCACAAAATGGCCAAAAGTATCAATCACCGAGCCGGCATCCGCCTTGGTTAAGATGGAACGGGTGGTGGAAACGTTCAGCCCCAGTCGAAACAAGGTGGTCAGCAGCAACAGGGATGGAAATACTGAGAGCTGAAGCGGATCAACGGTATTCATGGAAACCAGGATAATGGTTAACGCTAGGGCCATGTTGACAATGATCAGCACATCCAGTGCCCAGGTTGGAAGAGGAATCACCATCATCATGATGATGGTTATTACCGCAATCAAAATGGCGTAATCTCGTGCAATCAAACAATCTCCTCCTCCCTACACTTTCCCTTTCAACCGGTACACATAGGCCAGCACCTCAGCCACCACCTCAAACAGGTGTTCAGGTATTTCCTCCCCGATCTCCACCTGATCATAAAGGGCCCGGGCTAAAGGTTTATTCTCCACCAAGGGAACGTGATGTTCCTCGGCAATTTCTTTTATTTTTAGTGCAACATACCCGCTTCCTTTGGCTATCACCTGTGGAGCGCTCATCTCTTTGGGATCGTATTTTAACGCCACAGCATAGTGAATGGGGTTGGTGATGATCACGTCAGCCAGTGGCACTTGCTGCATCATGCGCCGCATCGCCATTTGGCGCTGGCGCTCTTTAATTTTGGAACGGATGAGCGGATCCCCTTCGGTTCGCTTATGCTCCTCTTTCAATTCTTGCTTAGACATACGAATGTTTTTTTCAAATTCATAGCGCTGATAGAGATAATCTAAGAGGGACAAAAACAAGAGCGCCACAGCCACCCCAAGCCCCACTTGAAAGGTATATTTGGCGATCACAGCGAGGGATTGTCTCAAAGGGACCTGGGCCAACTGGAACAGCTGCTCCCGATGTAACATCAGCAAGATGATGACGACAGTGCCAATCAGCACAACTTTAAAAATGGCTTTCAGGAGCTCCACTAATGAGCGTATAGAGAATATTCGTTTGAAACCTTTGATGGGGTCAATGCGCTCCAATTTAAATTTGAGCTGTTCCGTTGTAAAGAGAAATCCAATCTGGATAAAGTTGCCTGCTAAACCGGCCACCAGCGCCATGGCCATCACGGGGGCAGCAATCACAAACGCTTCCAGGGTGAGGGAGCGGAAAAGATCATGGATAAAAACAGGGCTAAGCTCCTGATGGATGTACTGGCTCAAACTTTTTATGTAAAGGTTTTCAAAACGGGTCACCATCCACTCCCCAACAAAATAAAGCAGTATAAAGACCAATAGCAGAATGAGGGCAGTGGATACCTCAGAGCTTTTTGCCACTTGCCCCTTTTTACGCACTTCTTCCCGCTTGCGTGGTGTGGCTGGTTCTGTTTTTTCCTGGGCATCTTCTGCAAAAAATTGTAGAGGAATTTTGAGCCGTTCCATCTAGGTCACCCTAATAAACGCAATAATTGCCCCATTGTATCCACCATCCGTCCGGCCAGCCCGTTTAACAGATAAAAGAAGCCTGGCAGGGTGATTAAAATGAGCAGAAATCCGGTAAAAATTTTTAACGGTAAACCTACGATAAACACATTAATTTGGGGAACGGTCCGGGCCAATATCCCCAAAGAGACATCCACCAAAAAGAGGGATCCCACAATGGGCAAGGCAAGCTGTAAAGCGGAAACAAACATCTGGACAAACACAGTGGTTATGAAATAGGCCACAGGGCCGGAACCTATCGAAATGAAATACTGGTCAACGGGCACCACTTGATAGCTGCGCAAGATCCCTTCAATTAACAGGTGATGGGCATCGATGGATAACAGAAACAGCAAAGTTAAAAAAAACTTCAGGTTGCCGATAATGGGCACCTGGGCCCCTGTTTGGGGATCAACCAGGTTGGCGATCAAAAAGCCCATCTGAAAATCGATAAAGGCCCCAGCCACCTGTACGGTATAGGTGATCAACGCGGCCACAAACCCCAGGGCCAAGCCTACCAGCGCTTCTTTAAGCACATAGACGATAAAATGCAAGTCAAGAGGAATGGGTTGGTCCAGCTCCATAGCCGGAACCGTGATAAAAGCCATAAAAGCCGCCAGGCCAATTTTGAAACGGTGGGGCAAGCCGTTCATGGAAAAAAAGGGTGCGGCCACAAAAAAGGCGCTGATTCGGACCAAAAGCAATAAAAAGACTGGCAAGTGGTTTATCCATTCCAAGGGCATGTTTCGTTCATCCTATAATCCGATGTAAGTTTTGCCACAACTGTTGGGTAAAATCGAGCAGGACGGACAGCATCCAGGGCCCAAAAATCACCAAGGAGACAAAGACGGCAATGATTTTAGGAATAAAAGCCAGTGTCTGCTCCTGAATCTGAGTGGTGGCCTGAAAGATGCTGACCAAAAGGCCTACCCCCAGGGCCACAATGAGCAAGGGACCGGCCACCATCAATATGGTAAATACACTGTTTTGGGCCAAATCTAAAACAACGTCTGGGGTCATCCTAACACTCCTCACCGGTAACTTAAGAGCAACGATTCCACCACCAAGTACCAGCCATCCACCAACACAAACAGCAGTATTTTAAAAGGTAGAGAGATGATGACCGGAGGCAGCATCATCATGCCCATCGACATTAATGTACTGGCCACGATCATGTCGATAATCAGAAACGGAATAAAGATTAAAAAGCCGATTTGAAAAGCCGTTTTCAACTCACTGATGGCAAAAGCTGGTATCAGGGCCGTCAGCGGTATATCCTGGACTGATTCCGGTGTGTCTAGATCAGCGTAGGACAAAAAGAGGTTTAAATCTTTTTGACGAATATGCTTGGCCATAAACTCCTTGATGGGCACCGCCGCCCGTTCCAATGCCTCTTCCTGGCTCAATTCTCGATCAAGATAAGGCTGAAGCGCCTCTTCGTTTATGTCAGAAAATACAGGAGCCATCACAAAAAACGTAAGAAACAGCGCCAGTCCAATTAACACCTGATTGGGCGGCATGGTTTGGGTGGCCAGCGACATGCGCACAAAGGAAAGCACCACCACAATGCGGGTAAAGCAGGTCATCATGATCAGAATGGCAGGCGCCAGCGACAAGACGGTTAACAACGCTAAAATTTGTAAGGATACGGCTACATCTTGGGGATCAGTGGAGCTGCCCACCTGAATATCAAAGGCAGGTATAATCGTTCCTGTGGTCTGGAATAGTACAATGTCCATTTCTTTCGCTCAATCCTTTTATCTTTCCTGGCCGTGGTTTTCATCTTTTGGCTCACCGGTGCTGTTTTCCGCTGAAAGCATGCTGGAGTAAAGCTTTTGCTTCTCTTGTTGCCCCTTTAAGCTCTGCTCCAGCACCTTCGTAAAATCGACCTGCTGGTCAGTCGAAACACCCTTTTTGCCCGTCTTAACCTGGTCCACTTCATTCCTTGTTCCGCCTGTAAAGCGGCTAAACAAAGCGGACCATCTGCCTTTAAACGCGTCGGCTTCAAAACCCTCCCGACGTTGCTCCAGCTGCTTTACTTCCTCAGGGTCATCAATCACATCCAACAGTGTGATCTGTTCAGCAACCCCTAGCACGTATACTTTGTCCCCCAGCTTGAGGAGCTGTACCGATTTATTGGGTCCGAGAGGCGTGCCCCCCAAATGCTGGATGGTGGCCTGTTCACCCCACTGCTGCTGTCGTTTCGCTAAAAAGCGGGCCAACAACACGATAAGCCCAATGATCAGACCGGTATAAAAAATGAGCTGAACGATCATATAGGCAAAGGATTTACTTTGGTCTGGCCAACTGATGGACTCTCCAGTTCCGTTCACCTGAGCAGCAGCCGGCTCATCGATGACCAAAAACAGAGCGCTGATCAATAAAGCTTTTAGGATAACAGCAGCCAATGGACGCTTGATGTTCATGGCGCTATCCCAACACTTTTTTAATCGCTTCCAATACCCGGTCTGCCTGGAACGGCTTAACAATAAAATCCTTGGCTCCGGCCTGAATGGCATCAATCACCATGGCCTGCTGTCCCATGGCGGAACACATGATCACTTTGGCAGTCGGATCTATCTCTCTAATCTTTTTCAGGGCGGTAATGCCATCCATCTCTGGCATCGTAATGTCCAATGTGACCAGGTCCGGTTTCAATTCCTGATACTGCTGTACCGCCTGCTGACCATCGGCAGCCTCGCCAACCACTTCATACCCGTTCTTTGTTAAAATATCCTTGATCATCATGCGCATAAAAGCTGCATCATCAACAACAAGAATCCTAGCCATCACACAAGTCCTCCTTTTTCTCCCCGATCCTTTATCCTAGTCTATCGATTCTTAATGACTGCTATAGTTTCTGTAAACGGTCCCATTGACTTAAAATATCGGTGACGCGAACTCCGAAGTTTTCTTCGATCACCACCACTTCACCTTTGGCAATCAACTTGTTGTTGACCAATATATCAACCGGTTCCCCGGCCAGTTTGTCCAGTTCCACAATAGAGCCTGGAGTAAGCTCCAAGATTTCCTGAACGGTCCGCTTGGTTCTACCTAACTCCACCGTAACCTGCAGAGGAATATCCATAAGCAACTGCAAGTTTTCCGGCACATTCTGCTGAGTTCCAGCAGGCTGATCAAATTCAGCAAACTCCACCTGTTCCACCACAGGAGTTTCTTTGCTCATCACCCGGCTGCTTGCATTAGGTGGAGGAGCTACTCGCTCTTGGTACTGAGTCCCTGGGTCAGGACTGTAGCTCTGCTGTTCAGGAGCGGCAGAGCGGGAGGGTATGTTCGGCCCGGGCTGATCAGACATCTTTTCAGCACCTCCGGTTTGAGCAGGGGCAGACGCAGACGTCTGAGACAGCGGTCCTTCTGGTGAAAGATCAGGCTCAGGTTGGGAAGAGGGTGCCGTTGTCTCTGTCCCCTCTTGATTTAATAAGGCGGCCACCATCTCTTTACCGAACGGAATGGGCATCAGCTGCATAATTTCTGAATCAATCAGCTGCCCAATTCTCATTTTGAATGAAACCTTTAACAAAATATCTTCTTTAATGACTGGATGATCATACTCCGAGTTAAGCAAGTCGAAAATATCAATTCCCGGGGGAGAAATATCCACTCTCCGGCTGAAAATGGTGGAAAGCGACGTGGCAGCCGAACCCATCATTTGATTCATGGCTTCCTGGACCGCGCTTAAATGCATATCGGTCAATTCCGGATCGGGATTGGTTCCATCGCCTCCCAGCATCAGATCAGCGATAATTTTGGCATCATCCATTTTGATAACCAAAAGATTTAGCCCTTCAAAGCCATCTGTATATTTAACATGGATGGCAATATGGGGTTTGGGAAATTCTTTAATCAAGTGTTCTTTTTTCAGGATGGTGACATGGGGTGTGGTTATGTCCACCTTTTGATTAAGCAATGTGGACAGTACCGTGGAGGCGTTTCCAAAGGAAATATTGCCGATCTCTCCGATGGTATCCTTTTCAATCTCCGATAAGAACTGGTTTACATTATCTTGGGTCCCCTCACCGTTTTGATTTACGTCTCCATCCTCATCCTGTGCAACACTCTGTTTTAACAAGGCATCGATCTCTTCCTGGGACAGTTTATCGTCACTCATCCTCTTCCACCTCCCTGATGATTTCCGTGATGCGAACCGCCTTTTTCCCTCGGTAGGAGCCGGGTTGCACTTTAAATTTCACTTTTGGGCCCACCTTCATATGTAAGGGCTCGTCAACCGTTTGATCCAGTCGAATCACATCTCCCACCCGCAAATCTAAAAACTCCCTGACACGCAATTGGGAGGTTCCCAGTTCAACTATTAATGGCAGAGATGTCTTTCTTACCTTCTTTTCTAGATGCTCCGTCTCCACTTGCTTGGGCGACTTCTTTTGTGTGGAAAACCAATGCTGGGCCGTTAAGCGGGGGATAATCGGTTCCAAAACAATATGAGGCAGGCAAAAATTGATCATCCCGCTGATTTCACCAATTTTGGCGTTTAAAGAAATAACGGCTACCGTTTCATTGGGGGAGACAATTTGTAAAAATTGGGGGTTGGTCTCCATCATTTCATAATGAATTTGAAGATCGATAATCGATTTAAACGCTTCCGGCAGCCGCTGCAAGGCACTGACAAACATGCCTTCCATTACGGTGGCCTCAATTTCAGTCAGGTTACCCACATTGCCGCCATCTTGACCAAGCCCCCCCAGCAGGCGATCCAGCATAGCATAGGCAATGTTGGGGTTGATCTCCATCACCAGCCGACCTTCCAGCGGTTCTGCATGAAACACATTAATAATGCTCACCGAGGGGATGGAGCGGATAAATTCTTCATAGGGCAACTGGTCTACCGATTCCACTGAAATTTGAACAAAAGTGCGCAATGTGGCAGAAAAATAGGTGGTTAACAAGCGGGAATAATTTTCATAAACCCGGCTTAACCCCCTGATCTGATCCTTGGAAAAGCGAAGCGCCCGTTTAAAATCGTACACTTTTACCTTCTGTTCTTCCGATTTCAGCTGATCGACATCCATCTCACCGGAAGAAAGGGCGCTTAAAAGTTCATCAATCTCTTTTTGCGATAGAACTTCAGACAAGGGATAAACCTCCCTTTACACTTATTCCGCATCAGCTTCTTCAGATAAGTGCTTCATCCCCTTGGCCAGCGCCTGAGCCAAACCGATCTGACGATAAAAATCAGCTATTTTTTGGCTCACCTCATCGGCACTTTCCAAAACAATCAATTTACGGCCGGATACCAGCCTGATCACAGTATCCGGCGTTGAGTCAACCTGTTCAATTAATAGAGCATTAAGGTAAAACGGCTCTCTATTTAATCTCGTCACTTTTATCATGCTAATCTGCGCTATTTAGCGCGCCTCCTACATCTAATAACCTATGAAATGTACTACCAGGGAATCCGTCATTTAATAGAATAGTGATTTAATAGAACAAAAGATCTATACTTTTATTTTAACGCTTCATGTTAACCAGTTCCTGTAAAATTTCGTCAGAAGTGGTAATAATTCTGGTATTGGCCTGGAATCCCCGCTGAGCAATGATCATCTCCGTAAACTCCTCAGCCAAATCAACGTTGGACATTTCCAACTGGCCGGAGATGATTTCAGATGTTACTCCCAAGGTGCTAATTGTACCTATGTTATGATTATCATCTTGAGAATCAGGTACAAAAGATCCATTGGGAACCGCATTTGCTGTCAATTCATAAAATGATCCACCAATTTTTCTTAAACCTCCCGGATTGTTAACTACACTTATAGCTAATGCAGCAATTGGTTTCGACGTCCCATCCTCATAGTAACCAATTACTTTACCATCCCGAGTAATATCATACGAAACAAATTTATTTTCAGGATCCCCAGAGTCTATTCGGATAGTTGTATATGCTTCCGATAAATCAGTGACTTCATCACCACTCTCATTAACTGGCACACCATCATCATTTATGCGTATTCCTAATACCAAATAACCATCTGACGTAACCAGCTGATTTTCAGCATCAAGCGTAAAGTTACCTGCCCGTGTCAAATAGAAATATCCTTCATCTGGATCCATACCAGGAGGAACCACCACAAAAAAACCATCCCCCGCGATAGATAAATCAGTTAACACACCTGTTGACATTGGTGAACCAGGGGTATGAATGGTATCAATGGCCCCGATTTGTACCCCCAAACCAACCTGACGGGGGTTGACGCCTCCCCGGTTATTGGCTGCATCAGGTGCCGTTGCTCCGGCAATGTTTTGGCTTAATACATCTTGAAAGATGATGCGGCCTTTTTTAAAGCCAATGGTGTTAACGTTGGCAATGTTGTTGCCGATCACGTCCAGTTTGGTTTGGAACCCTCTTAAACCGGATACTCCGGAGTACATGGCACGTAGCATCCAATCATTTCCCCTTTCTATTAAGCTCGTATTCTTTTCTTTCCTCTGTTCCTGGTAATCTCGTTTTCTCTATCATTTGGTGGAGATAGAAAGGATCAAATCGATATTAGGGTGCATTATTTTCTATCCGATGGATGGCCCACACGGGAACTTCCTCGCCGTTATCCAGCTCAGCCAACAGTTCGCCGTTACGGAAGAAGACGGCTGTCACTTTCCCTTCTCCGCTCAGTTCCACATCATCGTCCGTAATGTATGACCATTGGACGTGTTTTCCGATCATGTGGGCATGCTGGCTTAAGGCTTGTTCAAACTGAAACTGGGCGAAATAGGCAAAAGTTTCATTTAAACTGATCATCTGGTCCAAGGTGCTAAACTGGGCGGTTTGAGCGATAAAGTCCCGGTCATCCATGGGATTGAGGGGATCCTGGTATTTGAGCTGTGCCACCAGGATTTTTAGAAAAGCATCTCGCCCCAGTACATTTTTCTCCTCTTGAGTGGGCACTCCAGCATAATAAGGATGGGTCACTTTAGACTGGGCCTGAACACCTGAGGTGATGGGCATTCATTCCACTCCTTTACCTGAAGGTGAACCGTTTATCTGTATCATCCACTTATACTGTATAATCCACTGTCACCTGCTCATCCTGTTTATAGAAGGTGTACCGTTCCTCCTGATCCAAAGGATCCTGAGTGGACCCACGGCCATGGGCCGATCGATTCTTACCGTTTTGTTCGCCAGTGTGATGTTCGGCATCATTTTGGCCGGTGTGCAACATGTGGGAACTGGTGGGCTCTTGGGCTACCTCAATGCGTTCCACCTGCACCCCCTGTTGATAAAGCATGGCTTGCAGCTGGTAGAGATGACGGTCCAAAGCTTCCAGAGCCAATCGGCTTGGGGTGAGAAGCTGAATCGTCCATTTGCCTTCCTGAGAGGTTAACTGGATATCTATCTCTCCCAAATGTTGGGGGTGGATCTTCACTTTGATCTGCTGCAACACCCCCGGTTTGTTATGGCTAATGTGCATTCGTAAAATATTTTGCAAATCCTGAACCAGATGGTGGTAACGTACCACAAAGGAACTGGCCTTCCCTTCAGCTTCTAACGGGCTAGCAGTCATGGAGGCAGGCCCCTGAATCCACGGGCTCTCATCCGCTACAGCCTGCGAATGAGCGGCCTTATTTAAAGCGCCTTTCCATACCGTTTCGGAGTTGGCCACACCTTCTCCTTGTAAACCTTGGTTGTATGGCAATACGCCATGTATCGTCTGAGTCGTGGATGGTCCCTCTCTCCAATGGTTCACCCCATCGTGATGATGTGGTGTCACAAACGGTACTGCATTCGTTCCATTGTTAAGAGACGTTTGACTCAACCGATCCTCTGTTGGACCAGAAGATTGTGAACGTACCCCTGTTACATGCACTAAGGCAGATAACAGACTATCCTTATCCAGCTGAAACTTTTCCCCTGACTCAAACGTATCTATGGGCTGTTTGGATCCATTCGATTCATGTAAAACGGCTAGCAATCTTTGAAGCTGGTCCGCCAGAGGAGCATTTTCACTGGTAGTGGCTAGATCAGCAAGCGCATGTACCAGAAGAGGGTATTCCTTTTCCTCTTTTAGCAGCTGTTCTACTTGCTCCAATCCCGGTTTCTCAAGCAGAGCGTTCAACAGCGTTGCCCAATCCCCTTCCTCCTGTGCAAAGAGCAGAAGCTTGGCCAAAGGGGACTCAGGATCAGTACTAACGCTCTCCGCTAAAGCGTTTCCCAGAAGATCGAAGAGCTCTTTCAGTTTTTCTTCCGAGATAAAATCGTTTTCTTCATTTTCCAGATTGGATTGACCGTGTTCAACGGTATGCTGGTTCCCCTGATCCACTTGAGACAGGTGTTGAAGCAGCTGTAGAAACGGAGAAGAATGTTCCTGAGTAGAACGCTGTCCTTTTGAGACGGGTTTCATCCCTCCGCCCAACTGGGGCATTACAGCCAGATTAACCATCGCCATATGCTCACCTCCTCCCCTTAGTGGCTCATCGGTTTTTTACTGAGCTAATGCTTCAATGTAAGCTTGCGCCGTTTCAGGATTCATGGCACCCAGCACCCGAGCCCGGAAACCATCTTCCATTGAGGCTAGAATAGCCCTTCCCAGATTAAATTGGGTGCGCTTTTCCTCCATGCCGGATAAAATTTGGGCGGCCTCACTGGGATTCATCTGTTCAAACGTGGCTGCCAAATGGGTTATGGAGAGTTTGCCTTCGGCATTGTCAGACGAAATGTTCATGGAATCCAACAGGTTCATTAATCGTTCTTGTGATAAAGCCGAGTCGGGATTGGACACCTGCTCCATCTCTTTTAGCACCAATGTGAGGTTGGCAGCGTACTGGGGTTCCATGCGTGCCATGATTCGAGACTTTTGATCTGCGTTCATTTCCCTTAAGATTAGGGCGGTTTCCGATAAAGATAAATGCTCCAAAATACCGGCTGCACGGGAAGCTGACATGGAGGCATACAATTTGGCTAGCTCTTGTAAATGTTCGCCCCGCGCTTTCTGTTCAAAAAGCTGTTCTTCCAGCTGAGCTGAAAGCTCTACATTTTGCTGGGTTAATTGGGCAATCTCTTCATCCTTCTGATTTAAGTCTTCCTCCATCATTTCAATCATCATTTTTTGTTCAGCCAGTAATGATTGAGCCTCTTCCAGGCGTGATTCCAACTGGGTGATCCGCTCTCTAGCCAGTTTCAGTTCAGCATCGGGCAGGAACCATGAGAGAACGGGCACTTCTTCCAAGATTGATTGAATCTCATCCGAACTGTAGCCAAGGGCATAAATCAGAATCCCCAAGCCAGCACCAGCCACTATAACGGCCAGGGCCAAGGCATAGAGTAACCACTTCCATTTTCCCAACCGGCTCTTCTTATGTTCTCTCAAGTTGTTCACTCCCTAGCCGGTGTGATCGTTGGTATAGGCGGACCGCCGCCTCATCCATCTCACTCAATTCCCGCCGTCGCTCTTCCATCCGCAACTGGTTAGTCTGTTTATCAATTAATAGCTGCCATTTTTTTTCTTCCTGAACATGGCGCAACACCGTTTGTTGGCTAATCCTAACGTGTTGTTTGGCTCTGGCCAAAGCTAGTTTATTTTCTGCTAAACGCCGGAATAAGAAGTGGGCGTACTCACCAGCTTGGCGGATGGCCGCCACGCTGATCCCCTTTTCTTGTTGAACCGTTAGAGCACGGTCCAACTTTTCCAATGCCTGTTTTGTTTCATCCAGCTTTTGTTCCATCTGTTCCTGCCGGGCCAAGGCTTGGGCCAATTGAAGCTGAGCTTGTTCCTTTTGCCATTTACTTATATCTTGCAGCTTATGCCAGGTCTGATTAGGACGAGCCATAAGGCGACTCCTTTCCAAAGAGCTGAATCAATTCTTCCCTGCTTTGGGACAGGGTGGTTTTTTCATTTATCTCTTGCATCAAATAACGGGTGAGCGCCGGGTACATCGCCATAGCCCGGTCGATTTCGCTGTTGCTTCCTTTTTTATAAGCACCGATATTGATCAAATCTTCTGCTTCCACATAGGTGCTTAACAGGCGAATAAACTGCAGGGCAGCTTGTTGCTGCTCTTGAGGTGCAATCTCCTTCATCAAGCGGCTGATGCTTTGTAAAACATTGATGGCCGGATAGTGGCCCCGTTGGGCTAACTTTCGATCCAAAACGATGTGGCCATCTAAAATGCCGCGCACCGCATCAGCTATTGGGTCATTAAGATCATCTCCATCCACCAGCACGGTGTAAAATGCGGTGATGGAACCTTGCCGGGAAGTGCCGGAGCGTTCCAAAAGCTTGGGCAAAAGGGCAAACACGCTAGGCGGGTATCCCTTCGTGGTGGGAGGCTCTCCCACAGCCAACCCCACTTCCCGTTGTGCCATGGCAAAGCGGGTGACCGAATCCATCATCAACATCACATCTTTGCCTTGACTGCGAAAATACTCGGCAATGGCCGTTGCCGTATAGGCCCCTTTGATCCTGAGCAAAGCCGGCTGGTCAGAAGTGACCACCACCAGGACGGACCGCTTCATCCCTTCCTCGCCCAAGTCCCGTTCAATAAATTCCCGTACCTCCCGGCCTCTCTCTCCAATCAGGGCGATCACATTCACATCGGCACTGGTATGACGGGCAATCATGCCCATTAAGGTGCTTTTACCCACACCGCTACCGGCAAAGATTCCCACGCGCTGCCCCTTGCCGACGGTCAGCAATCCGTCAATAGCCCGAATCCCAACAGAAAGGGGTTCAACAATGGGAGGCCTGTCCAACGGATTGGGTGGTTGCTGCCAGGTGGAAAAGGACACCAATCCCTGGGGCAAGGGTTTACCGTCCAAAGCTCGGCCCAGCCCGTCCAAAACATGGCCAAGGAGGGGTTCTCCCACCTTAATTTGGAGCGCTTCACCGGTGGCTACCACATAGGAGCCAGGCCCGATCTCCTCCATGGAACCAAGGGGCATTAAGATCAAGCGACGATCTTTAAAGCCCACCACCTCTGCCTGAACAGGGGAAGTGCCTGGTTGGGAAAAGATGTGACACACCTCGCCCAGGCGCGCTTCGGGCCCCAAGGATTCAACCGTTAAGCCGGCCACTTTATTGACCTGACCATACTTCACTATGGGCTGACTTGTTTCAATTGCGTCCAGATACTCTTCCAGCTTCTTGATCACGAATGATACGCTCCTCAAAACAGGCCATCAGCTGTTTGTTGATCGCTCCCAACTGCTGATCAAGGCTTAAATCATAGGTGCCATCCGGGGTTTTGATCAGGCATTGATCGGGGTTAAGGGTACTGTCTGGAATCACTTTAAGATTTCCTTCCAACAATTGGGCCCATTCCTTCGAATAAGGGAGCAGCTGGGGATAAAGGTGAGCCGGCAGACAAATTACTACCTCATCCTGTTCCACGATCTGCTTAAGGCCATTGGCCACATAGGGTTGCCATATTTTTGGATCGGTTAACGCCCCTCCCACCACTTTGCGTGCAATGGAGATGCTTAACTGCAATAGATCGGCTTCAGCCTGTCTTAGGATCTCCATCCGTTCTTGATAGGCGGTTTGTACAATCTCTTCAGCCTCTTTCAGTTTTTTCCGGTATTGGTTTAAACCTTCCTGTCGACCTTCCTTTAACCCCTGATCGTAACCTTGGCTAAAGGCCTCTTGCTTCAACTGTTCCAGCTTTTTCTCTTCCATCTCCCGCCAAGCTTCAATCTCTGCTTGAGCCTCTTTTTTCATCTGGTCAAGCTCTTCTGCCAGCCTCATCCGTTCAGCCCTCAGTTGCTCCAACTCAGCCTGAATATGTTCCTTCTCCCGATTAATCTTTTGAAGAGCTTGCCTCGCTAAAGCAGCCTCATTGCTTTCTTCCTTAACGATCCCGTTTTTCTGTTCGAGTTCCGGGCTGATCAGCTTGCGTACACCAGCGGATGATGGGGGGAACTTAAGCAGATTAGACAACGATATCGTTCCCTCCTCCCCGGGCAATCACAATTTCTCCTGCTTCCTCTAAGCGACGGATTACAGACACCACCCGGGTTTGGGCTTCTTCCACATCTTTTAGTCGCACAGGGCCCATAATCTCCATTTCTTCCTTAAAGGTTTCCGCCATGCGCTTCGACATGTTTCTAAACAGAACCTCTTTCACTTCCTCACTGGCCACTTTTAAGGAGAGCAGCAAATCATCATGATCCACCTGCCGGATAACACGCTGGATGGAACGGTTATCCAGGGTAACGATATCTTCAAAGACAAACATCCGCTTTTTGATCTCTTCAGCCAGTTCCGGATCCCTAATTTCAAGTTCTTCCAAAATGGTCCGTTCGGTTCCCCGGTCAACCCCGTTCAAAATTTGGACGACTGCCTCTATGCCGCCGGCCATGGTGTAATCGTCTGTCACCGTGGAAGAAAGTTTCTGCTCCAAAATGTGTTCCACCTGGTTGATCACTTCTGGGGAAGTGCTTTCCATTAAGGCGATCCGGCGGGCCACTTCCGACTGACGCTCAGGCGGCAACCAGGATAAAATCTGGGCCGCTTGCGTCGGTTCCAGGTAAGAGAGAACAAGGGCAATGGTCTGGGGATGCTCATTTTGAATAAAGTTTAAAATTTGCTGTGGATCCGATTTGCGGGCAAAGTCAAAAGGTCTCACCTGCAACGTGGCCGTCAGCCGGCTGATAATCTCATATGCCTTCTGCTGACCCAATGCTTTTTCCAACACTTCCTTGGCGTAACTGATCCCACCCTGGCTAATATATTCCTGGGCTAAACACATCTGGTGAAACTCTTCCACAATTTTTTCTTTGGTTTCCGGCTCCACCTTACGGACGTTGGCAATTTCCAGTGTTAATTGCTCAATCTCATCCTCATCCAAATGTTTAAAAACCTGAGCTGAAATCTCCGGCCCCAGCGCCACCAGCAAAATAGCCGCTTTCTGCCTGCCGCTTAGCTTTCTAATCTCCTGCATAAGGACACCTCACTAATCTTCCACCATCCATGATTTTAACAGGGCCACAAATTCCTTAGGCCGTTCTCTCGCCAACTGCTCGATCTGTTTCCGCTTCGAGGTTTGATCGTCTTCCAAAGCCAGGGCCGAAAGCAAATCTTTTTCTGGCTGTTCCAAAGCCGGAGCTAAATCGTCCAGCTCATCTTTCTCTTTTCTGCGCCGCAGCAAGATGATGAGCAGAATGACAATCACCACGATCAAGGCAGCAGCTAAAGCATAGATGAGCCACTGAAGCCCGCTCGATTCCCCTACCGGCTCTTGTGCAGGGAAGGATTGGGTAAAGACGGTGATGCGCTCATTCACCTGATTCTCATCCCATTCGGCTGCCGTTTGACCTAACGAGGTTTGGATGATGGCCCCCAAAAGATCCTGAACTGCCGTTTCAACTTCTGGGACAGCGATCGATTCATCCAAGCCCACATTAATGGACAAGTCTGTGACCTGATAGGGGCTGGTCACAATCTGCCGGTGGATGCGGTTGACCTCCCGGTTGATCCGCTCTTCAATCCGCTCATATTCCGCATCTTCACCGGCAACCAAACCTTGATAACCCGCCACCTCCGTTTCTCCCGTTCCGGCAATGCCGCCTGGAGGTTGCCCCTGTCCTTCATAAATTTCCTGTATCCGCTCGATGCTAATCTCTATGCCCTCATCATCAGTCACGGGTTCAACCAACTGTTCTTCCCGCGTTTCCTGGGTAAAATCCACATGGGCAAAAACCGAGACCACAACCTTGTCCATCCCAAACATGGAGCCTAACATGCGTTGCAATTCCCGCTGAATATCCTGTTCGATACTCCGTTTAATCTCTCTCTGTTGCTGATGAATGGCCAGATTGTTGACGGCTGTCTCCTCAGCTGACATTTCCAAGGGCTGCATGTACTGATTCATCAGGAAAATATTTTCAACGGGAAGCTGAGGAACACTTTTGCTGATCAAGTGGTATAATCCGTTAATTTGACTTTGATCGAGATTATGTTTCGTATGGATAACCACTGAGGCCGTTGCTGTCTGCTCAGTATCAGCGAGCCATACGCTCTCCTTAGGCAGGGTGATCATCACATCTGCCTGTTCGATCCCTTCAATCTGTTCAATGAGATATTTCAGTTCATTTTGCATGGCATCCCGTTCAACCACATCCAGCTGGCGGTCCGTTGTGCCCCAGCCCATATTCTCGCTAAAGATGCTATATGTAATATTGCCGCTTTTGGGGATGCCTTCACTGGCTAAATCCACTTTTAAGCGGCTGGCCTCTTTTCGGGGAACACTGATGGTTTTTCCGTCAGCTGAAATTTCCACCGGTATTCCCCGGGATTCTATGGCAGCCGCAATCTCTCCCGCTTCAGCCTGAGATAGATTGGTATAAAGCGGCACAAAATCTGGACGAGACCCCCAGTAAACCACTGCCGCTAATAGTAAGATAACCCCAACAAACGTTCCCAGAATGACCCCTTTTTGCTTCCGACTAAATCGGTTCCAGGTTTCCAATAACTGGTCCTTATACTGTTGTAATTTTTCCTTCATAATTCACCTCATCCTAAACCCAAACCCTACATCTGCATTCTCATAATCTCTTGATACGCTTCAATCACCTTATTCCTCACTTGCACAGCAAGTTGAAGCTCTAAATTGGCTTTTTCAGCCGCCAACATCACCTGATGCAAATCATCGATCTCACCCGTGATCAGCTTGTGTGTATATTGATCCGCTTCCAGTTGACTCTGATTCACTTTTTCTATCGCTTGCTTTAAATACGAAGCGAAGGTTTGCTTCGGTTTTTCCACTGCGTTATGATGGGTGGACACCGTTTGAATGGGACTTGATACCCCCTCAACTCTTAACACGTTGTTCACTTATGGCTCCCTCCAGATGATGGTAAAAATGACTTATTATTTTCCAATCTCTAGTGCTTTAAGATACATCTGCTTAACACTGTTTAAAACCGTCACATTGGCTTCGTAAGAACGGCTGGCCGACATTAAGTCAACCATCTCTTTAACCAGATCCACATTAGGCATTTGAACATAGCCCTCTTCATTGGCATCTGGATGATACGGATCGTAAACCAATTTAAATGGAGAAGGATCCGACCGGATACCGCTAACCACCACGCCACCGGCTGCTTCCTGTCTTTTGCGCTTCAAAATATGGTCAAAGCGGCTTTGCTGTTCGGCTTGCAGCTGGACCACTTTTCTCCGATAAGGCTGCCACTCACCATCCACATAATGGGCCCGGGTGGTTTGGGCATTGGCTATATTGGCAGAGACCACGTCCATGCGCAGGCGATTGGCCGTCAAAGCGGAAGCGCTAATGTTAAAACTGGAAAACAAAGCCATTTATTTATCTCCCTTCGTTGATCACCATGTTTAATTTTTTAAAATGTCCATTGGCCCGATCCACCAAGGCCTGGTATTTGATCTGGGTTTTTGCCAATTCAGCCATTTCCAGATCAAGGTCGACATTGTTGCCATTGTGGTTAAACAAAGTGGTGGATTGGGTTACAATCTGTGGAGCTATCTCCCTTACGCCTCCAAATGGAATATGGCGCGGGTCTGTTCGGTATGCTTTCAACTTCCTTTGATCAGCCATCGCCTTCTGTAAAATTGTTTCAAACTGAACATCCTGCCGTTTATAATGAGGTGTATCGACATTGGCAATGTTACCGGCTAAAACTTTTTGCCTAAGCGTTGAAGCATCCATTGCCTTTTCAAGCAGTCCAAATACCCCGGAAAATAGAGCCATGTCTTTCGCCCCTATTCAACGATTTTTAGCGATGAGTTGCCAAAGTTTTACAGCCTAGAATCATTATTCGACAAAATACTATTCAATCCTTTTTGAAAGGATGTATTTTTAGTAAAATCATACTTAAGTACTACCAATAAAACCCATAGTACTTCCGATTAATGATTGTTTATCCATTCTCTGCACCTACTAAAAAAGCCCCATCCTTGTATAAGGACAGGGCTTTCTTGCGCTTTGTACCCAGGCTTATTTTCCTTATGAATTTTTGATTTTCTCCAGTTCTGCCAGCAGCTTGTCGTTTAATATTTTAATATAGGTCCCTTTCATTCCTAAAGAGCGGGATTCAATCACACCGGCACTTTCCAATTTGCGCAAAGCGTTGACAATAACAGAGCGGGTTATGCCCACCCGGTCTGCAATTTTACTGGCCACCAGAAGACCCTCTTTACCATCCAGTTCTTCAAAAATATGCTCAACAGCTTCCAATTCACTGTATGACAGGGAGCTGATGGCCATCTGTACAATCGCTTTGCTGCGCGCTTCCTGTTCAATTTCCTCGGAGCGTTCATTTAAGATTTCCATCCCGACAACAGTAGCTCCGTATTCGGCAAGGATCAGGTCATCATCTTCAAATCGTCCATGAACGCGTCCTAATACCAAGGTGCCCAAGCGCTCTCCTCCACCCACAATTGGCACCACTGTGGTTAATGCATCTTTAAACACGTCTTTCATTTCTACGGGAAAGGCGGTGTAGGGGCTGTCTATATCTAAGTTGGCAGAGGTTTCCTGTATTCTGAGGAGACCCTCAGTGTATTCAGCTGGAAACTTGCGCTCTTCCAGCATTTTGGACATTCTTTCGTTTTCAATCTCCTGGGCAATGGCATAACCCAGCAGTTTGCCTTTGCGACTCACCACAAACACGTTGGCGCCAATCACTTCGCTTAGTACTTCCGCCATTTCCTTAAAGTTTACGGGACCAGCTACTTTTTGTAACATGCTGTTAATTCTTCTGGTTTTAGTTAGTAAGTCCATTTAATAGATCCTCCTTAGATTATCATAAAATATATTGAGATAAATCTTTATCTTGAGCAATGCTGTTTAGTTTTTCCCTGACGTATTCAGGGGTAATCGTTACCTTCTCCAGATGAATATCGGGAGCTTCAAAAGATAAGTCTTCCAATAATTTTTCCAAAACGGTGTGCAGACGTCTAGCCCCAATGTTATCGGTTCTACGGTTGACTTCAGCCGCAATTTTAGCGATTTCCACAATGGCCTCGTCCGTAAACTCCACTTTGATGCCCTCTGTTTCCAACAGAGCGGTATATTGCTTAATCAAGGCGTTTTGCGGTTCTTTAAGAATGTTGACAAAGTCTTCCACTTCCAGATCATTTAACTCAACCCGAATGGGGAAGCGCCCTTGCAGTTCGGGAATTAAGTCGGACGGCTTGGCCATATGAAAAGCTCCCGCTGCGATGAACAAAATATAGTCGGTTTTGACAGGCCCGTATTTGGTCATCACTGTAGACCCTTCAACGATGGGCAGAATGTCACGCTGCACACCTTCACGAGAGACATCGGGAGTATGCACGCCTTCTTTGCCTGCTATTTTGTCGATCTCATCAATAAAAATGATCCCTTCCTGTTCAGCCAACTGAATCGCTTCTTGCTGCACTTCATCCATGTCAATTAACTTGTTGGCTTCCATTTGGGTTAAAATGCGGCGGGCCTCTTTGACAGGCACTTTACGTCTTTTCGTTCGTTTGGGCATTAAGTGGCCGAACAAATCTTGCATATTGATCCCCATTTGTTCCACGCCTTGGCCGGAAATGATCTCAAACATGTTGGGGGATTGATCTTCCACCTCAATTTCAACAATCTGGTCTTCCAGCTTCCCTTGTAACAGCTGCTGTCTAACCTGTTGCCGCCTTTCAGAGATGAGCTGTTCTTCGTCCTGCTTTTGATCCTGCTCTTCACCAGCACTGTCTCCCCCAAAAAGCATTTCCAGGGGGTTTTTCGCCCGCTGCTTTTTTTTGCGATGGGGAACTAGTATTTCCACCAACCGTTCATTGGCCAGTTTTTCAGCCCGATCTTTAACGCTGTTCATCTTTTCTTCTTTAACCAAACGGATGGCGGTTTCGACCAAGTCCCTCACCATCGATTCAACGTCTCGGCCCACATAGCCCACTTCCGTAAACTTGGTGGCCTCCACCTTGACGAAGGGAGCCCTGGCCAGTTTAGCCAGCCGTCTGGCAATTTCCGTTTTCCCCACACCGGTGGGACCGATCATCAATATGTTTTTCGGTATAATCTCATCTTGAAGAGCAGGGGGAAGCAGACGTCGGCGATAGCGGTTTCTTAACGCTATGGCCACCGATTTTTTGGCTTGCTGTTGACCAATGATATACCGGTCCAGCTCTTCAACAATTTGGCGCGGAGTTAACATGTTGGCTCTCATGGATTACCTCCACCTGTCATAGGTTAAAGGGGTTATTTCACTTCTTCCGTGACAAGTTGCTGATTGGTGTAAACGCAAATCTCACCGGCTATCTTTAAGGCCGCTTCAGCAATTTCCCTGGCCGATAAATGGGGAGCATGGCGCTTCAAAGCCCTGCCGGCTGCCAAAGCATAGGCCCCCCCTGAGCCGATGGCCAAGATGCCATCATCAGGCTCAATCACCTCGCCGCTACCGGAAATGAGCAAAAGGTGGTTTTTATCCAAAACAATCATCATGGCCTCCAGACGGCGCAAAATCTTATCTTGCCTCCACTGTTTGGCCAGCTCAACCGCCGCTCGCTGCAAATTGCCTTTATATTCTTCTAGTTTGCCTTCAAACATCTCAAACAATGTGAGTGCATCAGCCACTGATCCTGCAAAACCGGCCACAACTTGCCCGTGATATAAACGGCGTACTTTTCGAGCGGAATGCTTCATCACCATGGCGTTACCAAAGGTGACTTGACCATCCCCTGTCATGGCCCCTTCCCCTTGATGTCGAATGGCAAATATGGTAGTGGCATGAAAGCGGGACTCCACGATATCCCTCCTTAACATGAGCAGATGCCAAGCGCACTCTATCTCCATCCACCTAAGAAAAAACCCTTTTAATATTTTAGAGGGTAAAAAGCAATTTCTATAATTTGGAGCGGGGATGGGACTCGTGATATATTTTTCGCAGATGTTCATTGGAGATGTGGGTGTAAATTTGGGTTGATGAGATCTGGGCATGCCCTAGAAGCTCTTGAACGGTCCGAAGATCGGCTCCTCCTTCCAGCATATGGGTGGCAAAGGTATGGCGCAACTTATGGGGCGTTATTTTTTGGGTGAGGGCCGATTGGTTAATAATTTTGTTTAAAATGCGGCGCACGCTGCGAGCAGTTAGCCGTTCTCCCCGGTAATTAACAAACAGGGCGGACTGATCATCCTGCTTAACCAAATAGGGGCGAGCTTGATTCAAATAGTTTAACAAAGCATCTTGGGCATAGCCACCAAGGGGGACATAACGCTCCTTCGCCCCCTTGCCGAAAATAAGGACAACCCCAATGTTAAGATCAACCGAATCCACATTAAGGCTCACCAGTTCGCTAACTCGCATCCCCGTCGCGTACAACAATTCTAAAATCGCTAAGTTACGCTTCCCTAGAGGGGTAGAGGTATCGACAGATCGGAACAACTGTTCCATTTCCGGCCCAAAGAAAAATTGAGGCAATCTTTTCTCCAGCTTAGGTGTGGATACCAACTGGACAGAGGTTGCCTCGCAAATTCCTTCCCTTTCCAAAAAACGAAAAAAACTGCGTAGACTGGAAATTTTTCGCGAGACTGTACGCCTGGCATATTGCTTTTGATGCAGGCGGCTCAGATAGCTGCGGATATGGACGTGGGACACCGCCGAAAGACCATCCACGTCCTCAAGCTCTTTCAGAAACTGCATAAAATCCTCTATATCCCGTCTATAGTTGCGGAGCGTATGTTCTGATGCATTTTTTTCCACTAGCAAATAAGAGAGAAATTGTTTAAGATATTTTTGATACAGATTCAACAAACCACCTCACGCCAAGGCCGCTGCATTCAAGCAAAATAATCATAGCACAGATGAGCTACAGTTATCAATAGTTAAATGTGACAATTTTGTAAAAGATTCTGAATTGTACTCAAGGCCCGTTCTGCCAGGTATTGTTGCCTGGCTTGTTTATTTTTGATCCGTTCTTGAGGAGGAGCAAAGAGCCCAAAATTGATGTTCATGGGTTGGAAATGATTGGGATCCGCGCTGGTCACATAGTGTGCCAAACTGCCGATCGCGGTCTCTCGGGGAAAGACAAGGGGTGGTTCGCCTTTAATCAGGCGGCTGGCATTAATCCCGGCCACAAGTCCACTCGCTGCCGATTCAACATACCCTTCCACACCGGTCATCTGGCCGGCAAAAAAGAGGTTGTCCCGTTCCCTAAATTGATACGTCGGTCTTAATAATTTGGGGGAGTTAATGAAGGTGTTGCGGTGCATGACGCCATAGCGAACAATTTCAGCATTTTCCAAGCCCGGTATCAATCGAACAACCCGCTTTTGTTCCCCCCATTTTAAATGGGTTTGAAAGCCCACGAGATTGTACAAGGTGGCGGCACTGTTATCTTGCCGCAGCTGGACCACGGCATACGGCTGCTTTCCTGTGCGAGGGTCGATCAACCCCACCGGTTTTAAGGGGCCGAACAACAAGGTTTGTTTTCCTCGCTTCGCCATCACTTCAATGGGCAGACAGCCTTCAAAGTATATCTCCTTTTCAAACTCTTTCAGAGGTGCGCTTTCGGCTTCAATCAGGGCCTCATAAAAGCGTTCAAACTCCTCTTCGTTCATGGCACAGTTGAGGTATGCCGCCTCCCCCTTATTATACCTGGAAGCGACAAACACTTTATCCATATTGATGCTTTCCCTGGTGACGATGGGGGCCGCCGCATCATAAAAGTAGAGATATTCTTCACCTGTCAACTGCCGCAGGTGTTGGGAAAGGGCTTCTGAAGTAAGGGGGCCCGTGGCCACAACGGTTAAACCGTCAGGCAAATGGGAAAGCTCCTGTCGGTGGAGCCGGATTAAAGGATGCTGCTCGATGGTTTGGGTGATGTAGCCGGCAAATTGTTCCCGATCGACGGCCAAGGCAGCGCCCGCGGGGACGCGGCTTTGATCAGCCGCTTTCATAATCAGCGAGTCTAGCCGGCGCATCTCTTCTTTCAAGACCCCCACGGCATTGGTAAGCTGATCGGCTCTAAAGGAGTTGCTGCAAACCAATTCTGCCAATTGAGAGGTATGATGAGCCGGTGTCATTTTAACCGGCCGCATCTCATATAAATCCACTTGTATGCCCCGTTTGGCAATCTGCCAAGCGGCCTCACTTCCTGCCAACCCGGCACCAATAACGGTTACACTCTGACCCATGTTATCCTCCCTTCACCTGTGCCACAGACTGGGCTTCCGTATAATCACATTGCAGGCACTCAATTTTGGTCTCTTTCTTCGTCCGCTTTTCCACTAAAACCCCCGAACAGTTGGGGCAGCTGCGATTTAAGGGTTTATCCCAAGAGACAAAATCACACTGAGGATACCGGCTGCAGCCGTAAAAGAGACGATTGCGCTTGCTTTTGCGCTCCACAACCTGCCCTTCTTTACACTGGGGACAGACGACGCCAATTTCCTTGATGATCGGCTTGGTATTGTGACATTCGGGAAAACCGGAACAAGCCAAAAACTTACCATAGCGACCATATTTAAAGACCATGGGACGGCCACACTTGTCACATGTTTCCTCGGATACCTCATCCTCTATGGTCACTTTTTCCATCTTTTCTTCTGCCACTTTAAGTCGATCCTTAAAACCGGCATAAAAATTATCCAAGATTTTCTGCCAGTTTTCTTTTCCCTCTTCAATTTCATCGAGCTGCTGCTCCATATCAGCCGTAAAGCCAACATCTAAGATTTCCGGAAAAAATTCCTCCATCAGTTCATTTACCACTTCGCCCAACTCCGTGGGGACAAAGCGGCGCTCTTCCAGGCGAACGTAACCCCTTTTCTGGATGGTGTCCAACGTGGGAGCATAGGTTGAAGGTCGGCCAATCCCTTTTTCCTCCAATGTTTTAACCAGTCGAGCCTCGGTATAGCGGGGCGGAGGCTGAGTAAAATGCTGTTTGGGATCAAGCTTTTCAGCTGCCAGCTGTTCCCCTTCCGTTAACTCAGGAAGAAAACGCTCCTCTTCGTTGGTCTCATCATCCTGCCCCTCAATATAGACCTTCATGAAGCCCGGAAATTTAATTTTTGATCCCGTGGCTCTAAAAAGAATGCCTCCTGACTCCAGATCCACCGTCATGGTGTCCATCACCGCCGGAGCCATTTGACTGGCTAAAAACCGTTCCCAGATTAATCGGTATAAGCGGTACTGATCCCGGGACAAATAAGGTTTGACCGATTGAGGATCCCGGTAGATGGATGTGGGACGGATCGCTTCATGGGCATCCTGAGCCCTTCTGTTGGCCGGACCTGTCCGCCGTTTTTGTCCCAAATAGTCTTGGCCAAAATGTTGGGTGATATACTGAGCCGCCTCCTCTTTGGCTGTCTCAGAAACCCGAGTGGAATCTGTACGCATGTAAGTGATTAATCCGGTGGAACCTTCCGGTCCCAAATCAATGCCTTCATACAGCTGCTGGGCCAACATCATCGTTTTAGCCGCTTTAAAATTAAGCTTTCTGGCCGCCTCCTGTTGCAACGTGGAGGTGATAAAGGGAGGAACCGGATTTCGCTTCCGTTCCTTCTTTTGGACGGATTTAACCACAAAGGCAGTGGCATCTATTTTTTTAAGCACTTGCTGCACTTCTTCAGAGTTGGATAACGTCTGTTTTTCACCGTCCCAGCCGTAAAACTTAGCTTCAAACCCTTCGCCGTTTTTCTTGAAATGAGCTGTGATGCTCCAGTATTCTTCTGGCACAAAGGCTTTGATCTCTTTCTCTCGGTCAATAATCAACTTGACCGCCACTGATTGGACTCGGCCGGCACTTAAACCTTTCTTCACTTTTTTCCATAAAAGCGGGCTGATTTTGTAACCCACCAGCCGGTCCAAAATGCGCCGAGCCTGCTGGGCATTCACCAGGTCCATGTTAATTTGACGAGGCTGTTTAAATGCATCGGTCACGGCTTTTTCTGTAATCTCATTAAAAACAACGCGGCAACGTGACTTGGCATCAATCTCCAAACTGTGAGCCAAATGCCAGGCGATGGCCTCCCCTTCCCGGTCAGGGTCGGCCGCTAAATATACATTTTTGGCCTTCTTAGCCGCTTCCCTTAATTCCTTTAAGATTTTTCCTTTACCTCGAATGGTGATATATTTTGGCTCAAATCCGTTCTCTATATCAACACCCATTTGGCTGCGCGGCAAATCCCGCACATGTCCCATAGAGGCTTTAACGATATAATCTCGACCAAGATATTTTCCAATCGTCTTAGCTTTAGCGGGAGATTCGACGATGACCAATGCTTCAGGCATAAGGTGTCTCCCCCTTTATGTTCAAACTTTTTTCATTATGAATCAACTGCCAGTTTCTTGTCAAACCTTTGGTAAATAAAACTTTTGGTGACTACAGGGACTTAAGCCGCTGATAATAAGACCCAGGTAAAGCTTCAATGTACTTTTTCATCTCCAGCTTGATCAAGATTTGGCTGATTTGAGCGAGAGGCCATCCAGATAGACGGTGTAGTTCATTAATATGTACCTTTTCGCTCTCCATTAACTCCAAGATAATTTTTTCTTTATGTTCCAAGGGGGGGCTATGTTTTCCTCCCGCCTGATCTTTTCGGGCCAGCTGAAACGGAGGAATCTGCGGGGCCAGTTCCTCCCATATGTCTTCAGCAGAGAGCACCAATTTGCTCCCTTGCTGCTGAATTAAGCGGTTGGTCCCCACTGAATGGTCGCTGAAGATTGATCCGGGCACGGCAAACACTTCCCGACCGCTTTCCAAGGCAATCTGGGCGGTGATCAGGGATCCGCTTTTGTGAGCAGCCTCCACCACCAAAACTCCGTAACTCAAGCCCGCAATAATGCGGTTCCGTTGAGGAAAAAAACCGGGATGGGCAGGCGTTTCAGGTGGATATTCCGAAACCACCAAACCTTTCCGAAGGAGCCGCTCATATAACCCTCTGTTTTGACGAGGATAGATGACATCAATGCCACTACCCAGTATGGCCACTGTTCCCCCATCCGACTCCAAAGCCGCTTCATGGGCCAATGTATCAATGCCTAGGGCCATGCCACTGACAATGGACAACCCTTTCTCCACTAAATTGGGGATAAGCGTTTTAATCGCCATCTTTCCATATGAACTGGCTTTTCTGGTCCCCACTACGGCAAGAGAAGGGTGATTTAAAAGGCTTCGGTCTCCCCGTAAAAATAAAACCCAGGGAGGCTGGAACACTTCTTTTAGCAAAGGAGGGTACATGGAATCAAAGTAGGTAAGGTATTTAATCCGTTTTTGTCTAAGATATGCTTGATAATCTCTCATTTTATCCCTTTTAAGGGTCTCGCTCAATGCCTGCACTTGTTTCTGCGAAAGCTTACCAAATTCCCTTTGCCATTGGGCAGGAGTCAAGTCAAAACCGCTCTCGTCTAATCCATTGGTCAGCAAAAAGGAGATCGTTTTCCATCCTACCCCATCACATACAGCCAGGCCAAGCAATAATTCTCTCATTTTGCGTATCCCCTTTTATAATTGTTCTATTACTAATTTTGGGAAAGAATCAAAAAGTCCTGCCCGGCATAAAAAAGCTGCACCTTTTTAGGTGCAGCTACAGATTGATGACAAACACCTATGATTTAAGCTAAAAGGAGCCACAAAAAAGCACAGGCTT
>CALFAC010000104.1 GCA_937927935.1 uncultured Bacillaceae bacterium | reverse complement strand
TTTAATTGAACGAGTATTGCAAAATTTGTTTGTTTGTGATATATTAGCTCGGAAAAGTAAATACGTTTAGGCAATGGCGCCTCAGAACAGTGTCAGGCTGTTTCTGAGGTTTTTTTGTTTTTAAACACGTGAGGCGCCACTGCTGAAGAGATTGAGGGGGGAGGAGTTGCAGGAAAAGACGTAGACGAGAAAAACCGCCCGGGGGACCCAAATGGGGCGGGATGATAAAAGCTTGCAGGAAAAGGGTGTAAATCCTTTTGTGATTCATTCTGATTGGAGGTGATACGATGGCATTGGTCGGTCAAATCGTGGTGTACATCATCATGGCCTGTGCCGTATTGGGTGCTTTTGCAGCCATTCGTAATAGTGAGTCAGGCTTGGGTAAAGAGTTTATGGAAGGAATTTATACGGTAGGTCCTATTTTTGCCAACTCTGCGGGAATTATGGCCTCAATCCCTTTTATTTCCCAATTTATCGAGATGGTGCTTGGTCCGATTTTTAATTTTATTGGGGCCGATACGGCCATTGCGGCCACAACCATACTGGCCACCGACATGGGAGGTTATCAGCTGGCGGATGTGTTAAAGAAGTCGTACGAGGGTTGGATCATGGCCATGATTGTAGGTTTCATGGCTGGGGCCACCATCGTTTTCTCCATCCCCTTGGGATTGCCCATGTTGGATCAGCGGGATCGTAAATATATGGCCTTGGGGATCATGTCCGGCTTGCTCACCATTCCCATCGGAGCTTTAATCTCCACGTTTATCATCGTCTTAACCGATGTTAAAGTGAGAAACGTGATAGACACCCAGGCTGAATCAACCTATGAGATGACCATTAGCTATGCTCAAATCTTTATCAACTTGATGCCGCTCATCATCTTTGTGGTCCTGCTGGCGCTGGGGCTATACTTCATGGCGGACAAGATGATCAAAGGCTTTTTAATCTTTGGTCGACTTCTGGATGCCGGCATCAAAATCGTACTGGTCTTTTCCATTGTGGAGATCTTTACCGGATTGTTCTCCAATCTATTTGGTTCTTGGGGATTTGATCCCATTATGGCCGATGAAGAAGATCGGTTTCGGGCACTGGAAAATGCAGGGAACATCGCCATTATGTTGGCCGGTGCCTTCCCCATGGTTTATTTGATCCGTACCTATCTGTCGCGGCCGCTGACGGCTGTGGGAAGAAAAATTGGGTTGAGCGAGGCGGGGAGCGCCGGTTTGATCGCCACCATTGCCAATATTTTAGCCATGTTTAAACTGGTGCGTGATATGCCGCCAAAAGATAAGGTGATCAACATCTCCTTTGGTGTTACGGCCGCCTTTCTGTTGGGCGATCACTTATCCTACACCGCCAACTTCCAGCCCAATCTGATCCTGGCCGTCTTAATCGGAAAAATTTGTGCGGGTGCTTTAGGGATTGCTTTAGCCTATTGGCTGAGTGTGCCCAAAGCGTTGGAACTGGAAAAGAAAGATCGCGAACTGGGCATTATTGGTCCCGACGAATATTTAGAGCCCACCCAGAAAAAAGAGCACTTGGCCAAGGAAGGAATAACAGCCTAAGAAGGTTGGCAAGTGGCAGGTTAAATGGACCCGTAGTTTTCATATAGCCAAATTTTTGACGATTTATTGACAAAAAATTATCAATATGATATAAACTACTTAAAGTATTTAAAGTGAATAAATGTGTAGCGACGGCGCTAACAACTGTGGGAGTTGTGCGCCTTTTTTTGTTCATTATGGGGGGATGGCTATATGAACTACGGAAGTACTGCAACAACCCTATACAATGAGGAGCAATATATCAGAGAGCTGTGTAAAACATACACCAACTTAACGGATGAAGATATTGAGATCATTTGCGAGCAGGCCAAAAATTTGCAGCAGATGGCTGACTTGGCCCAGGCCAACATTTTTATCGATTGTCCGCTCAGGGATCAAAAGCATGCCATCGTGGTGGCGGAAGCGGTCCCAACCACCGCCCCTTCGTTATATACCAATCCTGTGGTGGGTAAAATTGCCTACAACTCCTACGAGCCGGCCGTCTATCTGGTCCATCAGCGAGGCAAGCCCGTATTTCGCAAAAGAGCCATTACGCAGGAAGGGAAACTTGTCAAACAGAGTGTTGTTCCCATAAGAAACAAATTGGGACAGACCATTGGGACCCTCATCATGGAGCAGGATATTAGTGAACAGGCCAACAGTGAAAAACAGTTGAAATTTTTGTCCAAAACAACGGAGCAGTTAAGTCAAACCTTGATTGGCCTCACTGAGCCAAACTCCCTCATCACCGACCTGATCCAGGAAGCCGTTTTCCTGGTGGATGTACAGGGGAAGGTGGTTTATGCCAATACCTTGGCCATGCATATGGCGGAAGAACTGCATGGCGAAGGAGAAATCATCGATCATTCTTTTTCTATGCTGTTTCCCTGGGCGGCCTCCATTCTTAACCACCCCGATGATATATTGTTTGAAGAAGTGAAGCTGAACCAAAAGGTGTATGAAGTAAAAAGCTTAAAATCCAAAAAGGATCAAGAACTGATCGCCTATTTGATTTTGGTTCGAGACATCAGCGATTTAAGAGAGAAAGAACGGCAACTGATTGTGAAATCGGCGGTAATCAAAGAGATCCATCATCGGGTCAAGAACAGTCTGCAAACCATTGCCAGTTTGATCCGTCTGCAGATGAAGCGCGGGGTGCCGGAAGCGAGCATTCCTTATTTCAAGGAAATTGTGGACCGGATCTTAAGCATCGCCACCGTGCACAACGTGCTGTCCGATTCCACATCAGATGAGGTGGAGTGTCTCTCCCTCCTAAACACCATCGCCAGCAATTTGGTGATTAATCAGATGCATGGCGAGTGTCAGCTTAACCTAACGGTGGAGGGAGACCGGGTGCTCTTGCCCTCCAATCGAGCCATCTCCCTTGCTCTCATCGTGCACGAACTGATTCAAAACAGCATCAAACATGCTTTTCCCGATCGGGAGACCGGTCAAATTTATATTGGTGTCAAAGAGGAACACGATATTTTAACGGTGATTGTCCGGGATGATGGCATTGGCTATGATGAAGAACAGCCTTCACTCGGTTTGGAAATTGTTCACTTGCTGGTTCAATATGATCTATCCGGTCACTATACCATCGAAACCAAAGATCAAGGCACGACCGTCACCATCCAATTTCCATTGGCGGGGGATGAAAAATAATGAGCTCAAGAATCCTCATTGCTGAAGACCAGGCCATCTTAAGAATGGATTTGAAAGAGATGCTGGAGGAGCATGGCTACCAGGTGGTGGGGGAAGCGGCCGACGGTGAAAAGGCGATTGAATTGGCCTACCACTTAAAACCTGATCTGGTCATTATGGACATCAAAATGCCCCAACTTAACGGGTTAAAAGCGAGTCAAATTATTTCTCGCTCCCTCAATCTGCCCATCTTGATCTTGACCGCCTACAGTCAGAAAGAGTTTGTAGAGAAGGCCAAAGAGAGCAATATCGTCGGTTATATCATTAAACCCATCTCGGAAGTCACCCTCTTTCCCGCTGTGGAAATTGCCCTGGCCCAGGCCCAGCGCTTACGGCAGTATGCCAAACAGATCGAACAGGTGAAACAGCAGCTAGATAACCGCAAGGTGATTGAGAAAGCGAAAGGCATCCTGATGGAGAAGAAACAGTTAACGGAAAATAAGGCTTATGCCCTCTTAAGAACGGTGAGCATGAAAAAACAGGTCCCCATGGTCCGGTTGGCCAAACAGATAGTGGCTAAATACGGCGAGTAGAGGATTGAAGTTAGACAGACTGGGTGTGGAGGTGGACCATGGCGGAAGAAAAGAAACGATTCATACAAGAGTTTGTTCCAGGCAAACAGGTGACCTTAAGCCACTTAATAGCCAACCCCGATCAGGATCTGTACGACAAGCTGGGCTTGGCTGAAGAAGGGGCCATCGGCATTTTAACCTTAACCCCGAGTGAGACGGTGATCATTGCCGGTGATTTAGCCACAAAGAAAGCCCATGTCTCCATTGGCTTTCTGGATCGGTTTACCGGCAGTTTGGTTTTGGTGGGCAACGTCTCTGAGGTGGAAACGGCCTTGATTCATATCAATCAATTTTTGGCAGGTGAACTGGGCTATACGCCAGCGGCCATCACCAGATCGTAAAGGTGGAGGTACACTATGCGGCGCAGCAGGGTGATGATCATTGGAGCGGTGGATGCCGGCAAATCGACGCTCACCCATGCTCTTTTAAAGCGGACGGAGAAAGCGTCAAAAACCCAGGCACTAACATTTAAAGATTGGATTGTGGACACGCCCGGCGAATATACTGAAAACCCCATGTTTTATAAAACCATCATGGTCACCATGATGGAAGTGACCCATGTTCTTTTTTTGCAGGATGCCACCAATCCTAAAACCATTTTTCCGCCCGGTTTTTCCTCCGGGATCCCGAAGCTGTGCATCGGTGTGGTGTCCAAAATCGACGCGCCCCAAGCCGACGTTGAGCGGGCTCTCCGTCAGTTGAAAAGCGCCTTGGTGAAGGGGCCTATCATTCAAACCTCGGCCAAGGAAGGTGTGGGCATCGCCGAGTTGGAGGAGTTGATTCAGTGCCGCTCCTATGAAGCGATGCAGCAGTACGTTCAAAATAGCGCGTACCCCGGTTTGCTTTTTCACCCTGAACCACCTTTACAAAACATCAAAAAAGATTTAAAATAGAGGCAATCAAATGAATATGGCATGGGCAATGAGGCCTTAAATAACCAGATCAACTGGTTATTTAAGGCCTTTTTTGGTTAAAAGGAGTGCCGAAACATGAACCAACAACCGGATGGGGAAGTGCTGCTCAGTGCCGGCATCGATATTGGCACCAGCACCACCAAAATGATCTTTAGTCGGCTCACCCTGGTCAACACGGCCGGGGCCACTCATGTGCCTCGCATTGAGATCGTGGATAAGGAGATTATCTACAAAAGCCCCATTTACCGTACTCCCTTAAAGAGCGACACGGTGATCGACATGGATGCGGTGCTCTCCATCGTGGAACAGGAATATCAAAAGGCCGGTCTTAAGCCGGAAGAGATTCGGACCGGAGCGGTGATAATCACAGGGGAGACGGCCACCAAGCATAATGCACAGGAACTTTTGCACCTATTGTCAGAAAAGGCTGGTCAATTTGTGGTGGCCACTGCCGGACCCGATTTGGAAGGCATTATTGCCGCCAAAGGTTCAGGCGCCTATCAATATGCGCTGCGAACCGGTAAGGTGGTGGCCAATATTGATATTGGGGGAGGCACCGCCAACATTGCCGTCTATAAAGGAAAAAAATTGTGTGGCACCTGCACCCTTCATATCGGCGGCCGTTTAATCCGGTTTGAAGAAGGAGTGATTACCCATCTCTCCCCGCCTGTGGTTAGGCTAGCCCAACAGCATGGCTGGCCGTTGGCCAGAGGAGACAGGTTTTCCCAAGAGCGCATCCGGCAAGTGGCGAGGGCAATGGTATCCACCTTGGCCAACGTGTTGGAAGGAAGAGTGGAAGAACAGGACCGCCCCTTGCTCCTGGGCCATCCTCCCGATTGGCAGGTGGACGTGGAGGCCATCATGTTTTCCGGTGGTGTCAGCGAGTGCATTTACCGCAAAGAGCTGGATTCCAATTCCACCCCATACGGCGATATGGGCAGCATATTGGCTGAAGAAATTGCCAGCAGCAGGCAACTGAAAAAGTGGGAATGGGTGACCCCCACCGAGACGGTGAGAGCCACTGTGCTTGGGGCGGGAACCCAGACCACCGAGATTAGCGGAGCCACCATTCAGGTGGATGAAAGTGCGCTTCCCCAAAAAAACATTCCGGTCTACCATGTGGATTTGGCTCAGCTTAATGAGGGGGAAGAGACCATTAGGGAAGCGGTCAAAAGGGCCATCCAAATCTATGATCCCAACCGGGAAGGTCAAAACTTTGCCCTATATCTGGCCCGGCTGCCCCTGTTAAGCTTCAGCCAAGTTCATGATCTGGCCCAGTGGGTGGTGGAAGCTTATCGTCTTCAACCCAATCAAGCGGACCCCATCATTATCATTGTGGAAAATGACTTTGCCAAGGTGGTGGGTCAAACCCTGAAGATGATTCAAGAACAAAGGGGCGTCGTCTGCATTGATCAAATCAATGTGGAACATGGTGATTACGTGGATATCGGGCACCAGTTAGCGTCAGGGGTCGTCCCCGTGGTGGTGAAAACGTTGGCCTTTCATTCCTGAGGTACAGAGGGTAAGGGGTGACGAGGATGATTTTAAAGACGAGACTGCTAGGCCAAACCTATCAATTTAAAAATTTAAAAGAGGTATTTGCCAAGGCCAATGAAGAGAAATCGGGGGATCGCCTAGCTGGATTGTGCGCGGAAACGGTTCAGGAAAGGATTGCGGCCAAACAGGTGTTGAGCGAGATCACCCTGGAGGAGATTCGCAACCATCCCCTCATTCCTCCCGAGGAAGATGAGGTGTCCAGAATCATTGAGGAAAGCATCGATGAGGACGTTTTTCGGGAGATAAAAAATTGGTCAGTGGCCCGTTTAAGGGAATACATTCTGGATGAAAAAAACGGCAGTGATGAATTGTTACGCATCGGCCGGGGCTTGTCCAGTGAGATGATAGCGGCCGTCACCAAACTGATGTCCAATATGGATCTGGTGTATGCCGCCAACAAGATAGAAGTGATCAGTGAATGTAACATCGCCATCGGCCAAAAGGGTCGCTTAGCCTCCCGCTTGCAGCCAAACCATCCCACGGATCGGGTGGAGGGCATTATCGCCTCGCTCTCGGAAGGCCTCTCCTATGGGGTGGGGGATGCCGTTATTGGCATCAACCCGGTGGATGATTCGGTAGAAAGTGTGAAGCGGATCCTGGAGGCCACCCACCAGTTTATCCGGGACTGGGAGATTCCAGCCCAAAATTGCGTGCTAGCCCATGTCACCACCCAGATGAAAGCGATTGAGCAGGGCGCACCAGCTGACATGGTATTTCAAAGCATTGCCGGAACGGAAGCCGCCAACCGCTCTTTTGGCATTACGGCCGCCTTGCTGGATGAAGCGAAGGCCATGATAGGAGAGCTGGGCACCAGCACAGGGCCGCAGCGCCTCTATTTTGAAACGGGACAGGGCTCAGAGCTATCGGCGGAAGCCCATCATGGCGTGGATCAATTAACTTTGGAAGCCAGGAACTACGGCTTTGCCAGGCGCTACCAGCCATTCATTATCAACACCGTGGTGGGGTTTATTGGCCCGGAGTATCTCTATGATGCCAAGCAGGTGATTAGAGCCGGATTGGAAGATCATTTCATGGGCAAACTGCACGGCCTTTCCATGGGCGTTGACGTCTGCTACACCAACCATATTAAAGCGGATCAGAATGATATAGAAAATTTGGGGATGCTACTGGCTTCAGCCGGCGTCAATTTTGTGATCGCCACCCCGCTGGGGGATGACTGCATGTTAAACTATCAATCCTTAAGCTATCACGATATTGCCACTTTGCGAGAAACATTGGACCGGAAGCCAGCGCCCCAATTTGAAGCATGGTTGGAAAGCATGGGAATTATGGAAAACGGCCGTCTAACAGCCAGAGCGGGAGATCCTTCCATTTTTGCCAAAAGGGGGTGAAAGCATGGACAGCGCTTTAATTGCCCACATCACCCGCTTGGTTTTGGAGAAGCTGGAGCATCATCCTGGGCAGTCACCCTCTACAGCTTCAGCAGGGCCGACTGCGTCTTCCTCAGATCACAAGATGGTTAAAATCTGGGATCATCTGTCAGACCGGCCCCACATCATCAATGGTGCTGAAAGGAATGAGGAGAGGTGGAGTTTTAGAGACGTAGGTTCGGATAATACAGGAGAGCCAAGGGTGGAGGATATCTTGCCTCCCCTTGAAACAAAGCCGGGAGTGGATCAGCCCCAGCATGCCGACGCACTGGTAGCCCTCCGGGCGTCAACACCGGCTCGCATTGGCGTGGGACGGGCCGGTCCCAGACCCAAAACGGAAACATGGTTGCGTTTTAGACTGGATCATGCCGCCGCAGTGGATGCTGTCTACGGCGAAGTGCTTCCTGAACTGCTTGAAAAACACAATTTGTTTACCGTCAAAACCATGGCCAGAAGCAAAGATGAGTATATCCGCCGCCCAGACTTGGGGCGCAGGCTGAGTGAGGAAGCGAAGCGGGTTCTTCGGGAACGCTGCCTCTTTCAACCGCAAGTGCAGATTATTGTTTCCGACGGTTTGAGTGCTGAAGCGGTAATTAAAAACTTTGAAGATACCTATCTCTCCTTGGTTCAGTCTTTGCAGCAGCTGGGCCTGAAGCAGGGCACTCCCTTCTTTATTGAACGGGGAAGGGTAGCGGTGATGGATGACGTGGGAGAGGTGCTTCAGCCTGAAGTGGTGGTTTTATTGATTGGTGAGCGACCGGGATTGGTCAGCGCCGAATCATTAAGTGCCTACCTATGCTACAAACCCCGCAGAGGAACGGTGGAAGCGGACCGCATGGTGGTCTCCAATATTCATAAAGGGGGGATTCCCCCTGTGGAAGCGGGAGCTTATCTGGGACAAGTGGTTCAAAAAATACTCACCTATCAAGCCAGCGGTGTTGCCTTGGTTCAAAAGGAGCATTAAGGGGGGAGGGCCGTGCACTTAAAGCGGGTCAAAGCGGACGTGTTGGCCATACGGGTCATTCCCAATGTGGATCAACATTTGGTTAAACAGTTTAAGTTAAAACGGGATCAGCGCAGTTTGGGATTGCTCACCACCACCATTGATGACATCGGTTATACGGCGGTGGATGAAGCCACTAAACGGGCGGAAGTGGAAGTGGTGTATGCCAAATCTTTTTATGCCGGAGCGGCCCATGCTTCCGGCCCCTTATCAGGGGAATTTATCGGCATATTGGCCGGTCCGACCCCGGATGAGGTGATTAGTGGTTTGGAAGCAGCCCAACACATCATTAACCATGAAGCTTTTTTTGAAGCGCTGGATGAGGATGGCTCTCATACTCTGTATGCCCACGTGATTGCCCGCACAGGAAGATTTCTATCGAAACAGGCTGGGATTGCTGAGGGGGAACCGTTGGCCTATCTGATTGCGCCCCCGTTAGAATCGATGTTTGGTTTGGATGCGGCACTAAAAGCAGCCAACGTTAAACTGGTGAGCTTCTTTGGGCCGCCATCGGAAACCAACTACGGAGGGGGATTATTGACGGGATCCCAGTCGGCCTGCCGGGCAGCGGCGGATGCCTTTAGGGAAGCCGTGGTCGGCATCGCTCGAAATCCCATTAGTTATTAACTTTGACGTTCACTTCATTTGTTCCATTTCGTTAGAAGCTTGGTTTACCAGGAGTGCTGTGATGTTGTGAATCAATGTGGTTTCCTTCTCTCGGCAGAATGGCTTGTAAAGGAGGTTTAGCGTTGATTTCAGCCACCACGTTGGATAAAGATTTGCAGTCGGTGCAGGAAATGCGTAGAGCGGTGGCGCGAGCCAAGGAGGCCCAAGAGCGGTTTGCCACCTACAGTCAGGAAGAGGTGGACCGCATTGTGGAGGCCATGGCTGAAGCGGCCTATCAAAAAGCGCATGAACTGGCTCAAATGGCGGTGGAAGAGACGGGGCTGGGTGTGGTTGAACATAAGGTGATCAAAAATCAAGTGGCCGCCAAGGATGTTTATGAGTCGATCAAAGGGGTGCGGACGGTCGGCATCGTCCATGAAGATAAGGAAAAGCAAATCATCGAAGTGGCTTCACCCTTTGGTGTGATTGCCGGGATTGTGCCTACGACCAATCCCACCTCAACGGCCATTTTTAAAAGTTTAATCGCCGTAAAGGCGCGCAACGCCATCGTATTTAGCCCCCATCCCCATGCCGCCAAATGTACGGTGGAAGCGGCCAAAGTTTGCTTAGAAGCCGCCAAAGCAGCGGGAGCCCCAGATGGACTGATTGGCTGGATCAGCCAACCCACCATGGAGGCCACAGAGGGGCTTTTGAAACATCCCGATGTCCATCTGATCCTGGCCACGGGAGGCAGCGGGCTGGTGAGGGCTGCCTACAGCTCGGGGAAACCGGCCTACGGCGTGGGCCCTGGCAATGTGCCCGTTTACATTGAAAAGTCAGCCGATATTCCCCAGGCGGTTCGACACATTGTCGACAGTAAAACGTTTGATAACGGGACCATTTGCGCTTCAGAGCAGGCGGTCATCGTTGATCAACAGGTGCGCCACCTGGTGGTTCAACAGTTTAAAAAGCAGGGGGCCTATTTCTTAAATGAGCAGGAAAAGAAAAAGGTGGAACAGATCATTTCACCTGTTCCCGGCCAACTGAATCCCAAAATCGTAGGCAAGAGCGCCCAAAAAATTGCGGAGATGGCCGGCATCAGAGTTCCGGCGAACACCCGTTTACTCATTGCTGATGAGAAGGAGATCGGCCAGGATTTTCCCTTTTCCATTGAAAAATTATCGCCTTTATTTGCCTTTTATACGGTTAAAGACTGGCAGGAAGCCATTGATAAAGCCATCAAACTCTTGGCTCTGGGCGGCAAGGGACATACATTGGCTTTGCATACACGGGACGATTCCATCGCCCGCCGGTTTCTTGAAGCGATTCCCGTCTCCCGTCTGGTGGTTAATTCTCCAGCCGCACTGGGAGCGGTGGGGGCCACCACGCACCTGGATCCTTCCTTTACTTTGGGGTGTGGCACCTTTGGAGGGAATATCACTTCAGATAATATAACGGTCCATCATCTGCTGAACAAGAAAAGACTAGCCTATGGCTACCGTGATCTGGACATCCCTCCACCAGGCAGTGCCAAGAATCAAAATAGAGTGGCTGCTGTTGGGGGTAAGGTTTTCAAAGAGCAGGAAGAGGTGAGGAAAGTCGTTGAGAAGGTGCTGAAGGAGGAAGGCAAAATCGGTTATGTGGATCAGGAACTGGTGACCCAGTTGGTGAATGACGTCTTATCCAAAATAAAAGCTTAAGAATGAAGAGGAGGAATGAGCAATGTCAAGAGAATATGCAGCGTTAGGCATGATTGAAACAAAAGGGTTGGTGGCTTCTATTGAAGCGGCTGACGCGATGGTCAAAGCGGCCAACGTCCACTTGGTGGGCAAAGTGCATGTGGGCGGCGGCCTGGTGACTGTTATGGTCAGGGGGGATGTGGGTGCCGTCAAGGCGGCCACCGAAGCGGGGGCAGAAGCGGCCCAGCGCGTGGGTGAGCTGCTGTCCGTCCATGTAATTCCCCGGCCGCATAACGAACTTGAGAGCATCTTACCCAAAGGACCTGCCGAATAAGGGGAGTGAGAAAGAAGGGATACCATGGATCAGGAGAACATCCAGAAAGTGGTGGAACAGGTTGTTTCACAATATCAGGATCGCAGCCAACCCAAGCTGATCCCCATTGCCGTCTCGGCCCGCCATGTTCACCTTTCCCAAGAACATGTGGAATTCTTGTTTGGGTCAGGCTATCAATTAACCCATCGCAGCGACTTGTCCCAGCCCGGTCAATTTGCAGCGGAGGAAACGGTGATCATCGCTGGACCTAAGGGGAGCATAGAGCGGGTACGCGTTCTGGGGCCTGCCCGGGAGCTGACTCAGGTGGAAGTGAGCCGTACGGATGCCATCAAATTGGGCTTAAATCCGCCCTTACGCCTGTCGGGCCACATCGAAGGGTCCTCCCCGGTCACCATTATCGGCCCAAAAGGAAGTTTATATCTTCCTGAAGGTCTGATTATTGCCCAAAATCATATTCATATGACACCGGAAGATGCGGCTCATTTTAACGTGGAGCACGGGCAACTGGTCAGGGTAAAGGAGATCGGAAGAGCACACGTCTGAACTCCAGTCACAAGACGGAATCTCGT
>CALFAC010000103.1 GCA_937927935.1 uncultured Bacillaceae bacterium | reverse complement strand
GGTGACGATGGGGAACCCCGCTAGGTGCCGGCTCAGTTGTACCCACATAACGGTGATTGTGACCCACATCAAAAGAGGTGACTCCTTGGAAATGATGAGTGTGAACAGGCTGTCGATCCCAGTGAGTCATGTATATGTGATGCGTATGAGTACCGTGACCAGAATGATCATGATACAAATAACCGCTAACAGGAACTTCCCTCATTTGGTAGCCCTCCCTTGTCAATAGAATTGGATGATACACAATATGCGTTACAGAAATAAAAGGCTTGGATTTTTTTCTGAAAGGGTATTTGCCCATTTTTTCAGATCAAAACTTTTTCAGCTCTGACTTAAAGGGAAGGCTAAATAAAAAATGTGTTGACAGGTTTCTTTAATTAGGTTATATTACAGTTGAGCAACGATTTATAAAAAATGTGTAATATAAATGAGGGTGGTTCATGAGGCCAAGTTCTGCGATATTTACCATTTTGGGTGAACATTTACGTCACTTGGGAATGGAAGTTTGGGTGGGTACCCTGATCCAATGCTTAGGTCAATTTGGCATTTCTGAAGGGGCCGTTCGCGTCACCTTATCCCGCATGTCCCAACAGGGGTGGGTTGAATCAAGGAAAATTGGTCAAAAAAGCTTTTACCGCCTAACGGAAAAGGGGCAAAAGCGAATTGCGGAAGGCCTTCGGCGGGTTTATCACCAAAAAGAAACCCAATGGGATGGCCAATGGCGTATCGTTATGTATACCATACCCGAAACGATGAAGGATATTAAAGACCAGCTGCGTAAAGAACTGACTTGGACAGGCTTTGGCTATCTGGGCAACAATGTTTGGATCAGTCCCCACAACTTGTATTCTCAAGTGATGGAAATCATAGAAGAACACCAACTACACCACTATGTGGATGTATATACGGCCCGCTACGAGGGGCCCCAGTCCAACAGGGAACTGGTGCATAAAGCTTGGGATTTAGCCTACATTGACCAGGCTTATCAGTCCTTTTTAGATCAGTTTGAACCCATGTATGAGAAACTTTACCAACTTGAAGTGAGCGGCAAGTTGACCGATCCGGAAGCGTTTAAGGGGCGCATTCAATTGGTTCACCAATTTCGCAAATTCCTCTTTATCGATCCCAAGTTGCCTCAAGAATTGTTACCCAGCGACTGGATTGGTGAAAGGGCCGATCGTTTTTTTCAGCAATTTCATCAGTTTTTAACACCTAAAGCGGAAAAGTATTTCTACAGCTGTTTGGTTACGCCCGAAGATGAGGAATAATGCGTGTAGCCGTTAAGGGGGTGGTTTTGGTTAAAGGTTGGTTGGGGACAGTGGAAGAGATTGTATAACATTTTTTCTTATCTTCTTCAATATTGTGTAATACACTTTTATATAAATAAAATTTGCTGACTAAGGAGGAAAAACAAATGGCCAATGACAAACATCGTCCTGTTTTAGTGGTTGGGGCAGGTCCTGTAGGGCTTGTGGCAGCCTTAGCCTGCAAACATTACGGTTTAAACGCCACGATCTTAGAAGCTGAGCATGAAGGGAGACAGCGCCCCGGAAGCCGGGCCATCTACATTCATAAGGCTACCTTGGAGTTCTTGGAGCAAATTTGCCCTGGTTTAGGTTTAAAAATGGCAGAATATGGCGTAGTGTGGCCCATGAAGCGCACATTTTTCCATGGTAAGGAAGTTTACCGCAAGGAATATGAGTTGTATAAATTTGACAATAAAACTTTGCCTCCCTTTACCAGTCTGCCTCAAGATGTATTTGAGCGGATTGCTTTTGAGGCTTGCCAAGAAGCAGGCGTAGAGATTTTCTGGTCCACACCGGTTAAAGAAGTGAAAACCAGTGAAACTGGCGTTGAGGTTCATATTGAAAATGGTGACGTGTGGACTTGTGAATACCTTGTTGCAGCTGACGGTTCCCGTTCCACAGTGCGCAAAACGGTTGGCATTGAGATGGAAGGAACCCGTTCCCGCAACGCCTTTATCGTAGTGGATGTGGCTGAAGATGAAATCGATCCGCTTCCTCTGGAACGCGTCTTCCATTATTACCATCCCAATGTGGATGAACGTCATGTGCTGTTGGTGCCTTTCAAAGGCGGTTGGCGGATCGACTTACAGCTGTATGAAGATGACGATCTGGAAGAGTTTGGAACAGAGGAAGGCGTGCGCAAATGGTTGCCCAAAGTGATGCCAGCTAAATATGCGGACCGCATTACCTGGGTATCCACCTATCAATTCTTGCAAGTGGTGGCCAAAACTTATACCGATGAACATGCTCGCATTGTCTTGACAGGTGAAGCGGCTCACCTCTTTGCTCCCTTTGGTGCTCGGGGATTAAACTCCGGTGTACCAGATGCTATCGCCGCCGTTAAAGCATTTAAAGAAGCTTTGGAAGCGCCTGACCGCGAAAAAGCAAAAGAGATCGTCCGCCATTATGCAGACCAACGTTTACAGGCAGGTCGCTGGAACCGGGATGCAGCCGGAATTGCCCTCAATCATGTCTTGGGCAAATCGGAAGAATGGCAAAAATTTGCCAAGTGGCTTGATGATGCTCCCTATGGACCTAAAACAGGCCCTGTTGAAATTGTCGGAACTAAATATTAAAGTAAAAGAGGAAATGATTATTTTAAGTTTTATAGATGTTCCCTTGGCCAGTTTACAACCGGCCAAGGGAATTTTTAAACCGTTAATTGTCAAATTTTTTTAAAACGTTTCATCATTGGAGGTGTTTAGTGATGAGCCCCTTGGGGAAAGAGGTTCACTTTGTGGATACCACCTTTCGTGATGGTTCCCAAAGTTTATGGGCCATGGGTATGCGGCCGGGTATGATGGCAGCAGTGGCAGAAGAGATGGACCAAGCCGGTTTTAAAGTGATTGAAGTGCCAGTAAATTCCCATCCTTTTAAAAAGATATTCGCAGTACATTTATCAGATTCCAGGTGGTGTGATTTCCAACTTAAAGCATCAGTTGAAAGAGCTAAACCTTGAGGATCGCTTGCAAGATGTTTTAGATGAATCGGTTCAAGTGCGGAAAGAGTTGGGTTACCCCATTATGATTACGCCTTACTCCCAATTTGTGGTGACCAAGCGGCTCTTAATGTGGCCACAGGGGAGCGGTATAAAGCAGTGATTGATGAGTTAATTCTTTTTGCTGATGGTGCCTACGGAGAAGATTCCGGCTATATGTGGATGGATCCCAACTTAAAAGATCGTTTCCTCAGTTTACCTCGAGCCAAAGAGTTAAAAGCTGAACTGGAAAAATCGGATGAAGATGTTTCGGTGGAGACCATCCGGCAACAAATTGGTGGACCGGGTGTATCTGATGAGGAGTTGCTCCTACGCTACATGTTAAAAGGGGAGCAGGAGATTAAAGCGATGCGCTCAAAAATAGCGGCTCGATCCTTGTCTACAGCGCAATCCTTACATCAATTGTTAAAAGAGCTGGCTAAAACAAATTCAATTAAAACAGTGCAAATTCAGAATAGAAATTATTTCCTACTCCTTGGTAAAAAGTAAATTCCTACAAAATAACGGTTAATTAGCAACATTTTCATGCAAAATGAGGGTTTTCTTTTTGGATTATAGTCATTATATTAAGAAGTAGGTAACCTTACACATGCAATTAATCTTTCTATTTTCGGTCAATTGCCAATTTAGAGTTTCGGCATCTCGTTATTTGGTGTTGGTTTTGTAGGCAGCGTGGATAACGACGAAAGGATGAGATTATGAACAAAAGGGATGTAGTGTTAATCGCTGGTGCTCGTACAGCATTTACGAAGTTTGGGGGATCATTTCGGGACATATCGGCCATCGATCTGACGGTGTACGCCTTAAAAGAGGCGATGGTTCGTTCCAAAGTGAGTGCTGAAGCGATCGATCATGTTATTTTTGGCAATGTGTTGCAGACCAGTCCCGATGCCATTCTTTTTGCTCGGATGGTAGGACTTAAGTCGGGAATTCCCAAACATGTGCCCGCCTTAACCGTTAACCGCGTGTGCGGTTCAGGTGTGGAAGCCATTGTTCAAGGTGCCCGTCTGATACAAACGGGAGAAGCGGATGTGGTCGCCGTGGGCGGCGGGGAAAGCATGAGCCAGATTCCCCATGTGATTCGCGGGGCCCGTTGGGGAACACCTCTTTTTGAAACCATCCAGGCCAAAGATTATTTATGGGAGGCATTATACGATCCTTACGGCGGCGTCTATATGGCTGACACTGCGGAAAATTTAGCTGAGCAGTACAACCTGTCCAGAGAAGAAGTGGACGCCCACGCTTACGAAAGCCATCGGCGTGCCCTCAAGGCCATTGAAAAAGGCTATTTACAGGAAGAGATTGTTCCCATCACTGTAAAGATTAACAAACAAGAGAAAGTGGTGGATGTGGATGAGCATCCCAGACAAACAAGTTTGGAAGATTTGGCCAAATTAAAACCAAGGTTTAGGGAAAATGGTGTGGTGACAGCAGGCAATGCTAGCGGAATTAATGATGGGGCCGCAGCAATGATCATCACCTCCCTTGAATACGCAGAAAAACATGGTTTAAAACCAATGGCCCGACTGGTCACTTGGGGCGTTAGCGGCTGTGAACCCAAAATTATGGGTATTGGCCCTGTTCCAGCCATTAAGCAAGCTTTAGAAAAAGCGAAGTTGGAGTTGAAAGATCTTGCCTTGATTGAGATCAACGAAGCGTTTTCTGCCCAATATTTGGCTTGTCAAAAAGAGTTGGGTTTTGATCCGGAAATTGGCAATGTGAACGGAGGGGCCGTTGCTTTAGGTCATCCTTTAGCTGCTTCAGGGGCTAGACTTTCCCTTACCCTCGTTCATGAACTGCAGCGCAGGAAAGAGCGGTATGGAGTGGCTTCCCTCTGCATTGGTGGCGGCCAAGGCATTGCAGCCCTTTGGGAACGGATGAGCTAATTTAAAGCTAACGAATAAGAACTTAAAGTGATGGCCCCCTTGGGGCAAAAGCTGCCGTAGTGCTTAAGTTAAGAGGAGGGGAATACGTGGCTCAGGCAGAACATGTTCGGACGGTTTTTGACCTATTAGAAAAGATTAGTCCTGCACAACTGGATCGTGAGGCTGTTTATGATCGTAAAAGACGGTTGACTTATCGCCAGCTGCAGGAAGAGGTGAATCAGCTGGCAGATGCGCTTCTTAAAGCAGGCATTAAACCGAATGACCGGGTGGGAGTCTGCCTGCCCAACTGGCATGAAACTGTGTTACTCTTTTTTGCTGCCTCTAAAATAGGGGCGACCCTTGTTCCCTTTAACCCAAAATATCGCCTAACTGAAGTTGAATTTATTATAAATAATTCAGATTTAAGCATTTTGTTTACCAATGAAGAATTGGTTAACAATGTGGGTTGGGACTTGATTACCCGCCATGTGCCGCAGGTGGTCACCGTCCGTTTTGAACGGGAAGGCCATCTCGATATGCAACGCTTTTTAGCCACCGGAACCAAGGGGATCGTGGTGGAACCAGCCCAAGTTGATCCGGATGAAGACCTGTTTTGCGTTCTCTATACCTCTGGCACCACCGGCGTGCCTAAAGGGGTGATGCTCTCCCACACCAATATTGTTCGCTCAACCATAAATATGACGGAGTTTATGCAAGGTCGTTCATCCGATGTCTTTTTAATCGCTGCGCCCATCTACCACATTTTTGGCATGCTGGTTAACCTGTTTGCCGCCATTTTAAGTGAGGCCAAATTTGTGCTGATGGATGCGTTTAAACCGGGTGAGGCATTAGCCTTAATCGAGCAGGAAAAAGTGACGGTGCATCATGGCGTGGCTACAATGTACATTTTGGAGCTTAACCATCCTGATTTTGATAAATACGATTTATCTTCCTTGCGCATCGGCATCACGGGCGGAGCGCCTTGCTCACCGGAGACAGCCATGGCCGTCATTGAAAAGATGGGGATGGACTTCTGCATTGGCTATGGCATCTCAGAAGCCAACTCTCTGACCAATACTCCGGTAGGCAATCGAGATCCGGAAGTGTTTAAAACATTAGGGACACCCCTTAAAGGTGTGGAAATTCGGATTGTTGATGACGAGCGCAACCCGCTGCCTGCCAATGAAGTGGGAGAGATTGCCGTCCGCAGCCACGGAGTGATGAAAGGCTATTTGAACAATCCGGAAGAGACACGGAAAGTGCTTGATGAGGAAGGCTGGTTTTACACCGGTGACTTAGGCAAGTTGGATGATAACGGCAATCTTCATTTTGTCGGTCGTAAAAAAGAGATGATTATCCGGGGAGGATTTAATGTTTACCCCATTGAAGTGGAAAACTGCCTCCTAAAACATCCCAGCGTGGTCAATGCGGCGGTGTTCGGCATTCCCGATCCCGTGCATGGCGAACAAGTATGTGCCGCCATCAAGCTTAAAGAGGGAAGCAATATTAATGAAGAAGATTTGAAAACTTATTTAAAACAATATTTAACACCTTATAAAGTGCCTGCCAAATATTTCTTTGTTGAAGATTTCCCCATGACGCCAAGTGGAAAGATTCAAAAACAGAAGCTTCAGGAACAATTTTCTGCACAATCTGAAAGATAGCTAACAGGAGGTTGAAGAAATGAACATTAAAAAAGTAGGTGTTGTCGGCGCAGGAACCATGGGTCGGGGAATCGCCCATCTGGCCGCCAGTTCAGGCTTTGAAGTGATGTTGTATGATTTAAGCCAGGAAATTTTGGATAATGCGGTGGCCAGCTTGTCCAAACTGATGGACAGCCGCATTGAACGGGGCAAGATGACGGCGGAAGAGAAGGAGCAAATTTTAAGTCGAATCAACTTAAAAACCGATTTAAATGCGATGGCAGAAGCAGACGTGGTCATTGAGGCGGTTGTTGAAAAACTGGATGTAAAAAAAGAGGTGTTTCAGCGACTCGATGAAATCTTGCCAGCTGATGCCCTTTTAACCACCAATACATCCTCCATGTCAATCACCGAGCTGGCCAACCAAACGAAGCGGCCCAAACAAGTGGCTGGCATGCACTTCTTCAACCCACCACAGGTGATGAAACTGGTGGAAGTGATCCGGGGCTACTATACCTCTGATGAAACCATTCAAACTTTATTTGAGTTTGCCAAAGCTCTGGGCAAGGAGCCGGTAGAGGTTAAAAAAGATACCCCAGGCTTTATCGTTAACCGGGTGATGACCGCCCAGTTTATTGAAGCGATGCGTCTGGTGGAAGAAGGGGTGGCCACACCGGAAGATATTGATAAAGCGGTTACGCTAGGTTTAAATTACCCGATGGGCCCCTTCACCTTGCAAGATTTTGCCGGCGTCGATATTGGCTATTACGTGATGGACTACCTGCATAAAGAGCTGAATGATAATCGCTTTGCACCTCCCCAATCCCTTAAACAGCTGATTAGGGCGGGACGGTTAGGTAAGAAAACAGGTGCCGGTTGGTACGATTACGATAAGTAAGGGTTTTCCATTAGATACAAACCTCAGTGATACCAAGCAAAGGAGCGTGAATCTCGTTGGCTGAACAAAATGTTACTCAACAATACAACACCATTTTGGTGGAAAAGGAAGATCAAATTACCACCATCTATCTCAATCGACCACCTTATAACCCTTTAAGCAGCGAATTGTTTGCCGAATTGTCAGATGCCATGGATAAAGTGGCCCAAGATGAAGAAACACGGGTACTGATCATAACCGGAAAAGGCGATAAAGCTTTGGCGGCAGGAGCCGATATTAAAGAGATGGCTCGTCTCGACGACAGTGAAATCATTAATATGAACAAAATTTCCCGTCAAGCATTTTCCAAAATCGCCAATTTGGACAAACCAACCATTGCCGCGATCAACGGTTTAGCTTTAGGGGGAGGTTTGGAACTGGCCCTCACCTGTGATTTCCGCATCTGTTCAGAAAACGCCAAACTGGGCCTTCCAGAAATTAATTTGGCCATCATTCCCGGTGGAGGTGGAACACAGCGCTTACAACGCTTGGTCGGCCAGGCTAAAGCAAAGGAATTGCTTTTCTTAGGAGAAACTATAAAGGCGGAGGATGCCTTGGCCATGGGACTGGTAAACCAGGTCGTTCCACTGGAAGAACTGCTAAATGCAGCTAAAGAGCTGGCTAAAAAGTTGGCTGAAAAGCCGCCTTTGGCCATGCGCATGTTAAAGATGGCCGTTAACTCCGGTGCACACCTGGATCTGGAAGCGGCCCTCGACTTAGAGTTTGCTTGCTTTACCACCACATTTGCCAGTGAAGACCGCAAGGAAGGCATGCAAGCCTTTATCGAAAAGAGAAAGCCCCAATTTAAAGGACGTTAAATAACGGATCGTTCCGCTATCCAATGGAGGCGACACTTTCGCCTCCATTAGATAGATATAAATATTTCTTTATTTAAAGGGGGATGTAAAAAAATGAGAAAACTCCTACTCTTGCTCCTATCGCTTGTTTTTGTGGTTTTGGCAGCTTGTGGGGGTAATGGAGGTTCAGAAAGTGAGGGTACACCCAACCAGTCCCAAGAAGAAGCCACCTCACCTGAAGAATCGGAAACAGAAGAAAGCACTGATCCCATAACCGTAGGCATTGTGATAGCTAGAACCGGCCCTTTTGCTGAACTAGGACGAGAAGTAATCCAAGGCTTTGAGCTTTATTTAGAACAAAATGATGGCAAGCTGGCCGGACGGGAAGTCAACGTTGTGGTGGAAGATGGGGAGGGAGATCCACAGGTATCACTTCGGAAATATAGACAGGTTGCGTTGAACAATGATGCCGATTTTATCATTGCTGGAGACTCTAGCGCTGTGCTCTATGCACTGCGGGATGAAATAGAAAAAGATCCTCGAATCATGTTTGTACCGATTTCCGCTGGATTGGATATTTCCTGGGAACAAAAGAGTGAATATATTTTCCGTTTGGGATTTTCTAACTGGCAAGGTGGCCATACGGCTGGAGAATATGCAGCCAACTCCATTGGTAAAAAAGCGATTACCATTACCGCTGATTATCCCGGTGGAGAAGAAGCGTATGATTCCTTTAAGGCTGCCTATGAAGCCAATGGGGGCCAAATTGTAGAAGAATTTAGACCCCCTATGGGAGCAACCGACTATGCATCCTACATTAACCAAATGTCTCAAATTGATGCCGATGTCGTTTATGCCTTCTTAGTCGGTTCCGACTCCGTACGATTCTTAAATCAGTTTACGGATATGGGCATGAAAGAGCGCTTTGAATTGATTTCGCCCTTCTCATTTGGAGAAATCACCGTGGTGGATGCAGCTGGTGAAGCGGCTTTGCAAGCCTTGTGCGCTACGCCTTATAGTCCCTGGTTGGAAAACGATGTGAACCCTGGCTTTGTTGAAGCTTATGAAGCAAAATATAATGAACTGCCCACCAACCAAAGTGCAGCTGGCTATGACATCGCTCAAGCCATTGAAAAAGTATTGGAAGAAGTGGGCACAAGCGATCCTGAGCAAGCCAAAGAGGTTCTTAAAGGGTTACAACTGAACAGCCCACGGGGACCCATCACCATTGATCCTAACACTCATGATCCGATCCAGAACTTCTACATTACGCGTAACGTTCAAGGAGAAGACCGCATCGTCCTTGAAATTGAGGAAACATTTGAACAGGTTCAAGTTCCTGCAGAACGTCCTGCACAATAAAGTAGGCAGGGGGAAACCCCTGCCTGTTTTCCCTATTTAATATAGGCCTATGGATATAGCGGCAATGATTCTAAAGGAGGGAAAACGGTGTCCTTATCCTTAGCTGCAGCACAAATTTTAACCGGTTTAACCTTTGGCATGCTTTATTTTCTGATTGCGGTTGGTTTATCCATTATTCTTGGCGTCATGAACGTGGTCAATCTGGCCCACGGTTCCATGTTTGTTCTGGGAGCTTATATGGCCTATTCCTTTATTGGGACTGGACTTAACTTCTGGACAGCCCTCATTTTATCTTTGATCATCTCTGGCGTAATCGGGGCCATTATTGAACGGGTGCTTCTAACACGAGCCTATGGCAAACCGTTGGAACAAGCTTTGCTCACCTTTGGGTTGGCCTTTGTGATGGCCGATGTGATGAAATGGATCTGGGGAACCTCCCTCTACCGTATTAACACCCCTACTCTCTTCAATTTTTCCATCGACCTAGGCACCGTCTCCTTTCCGGCCTATCGGCTCTTTATCGTTGTAGTAGGGATTATTATCGCCATCATCTTGTGGTACATGGAAAGTAAAACCCGTATTGGAGCCATTGTCCGGGCCGGAGTGGATGATCGGGAGATGGTGAGCGCCCTAGGGATAAATGTCCGCGCTGTGTTTACCGGCGTTTTCGTCTTCGGGGCGGTGATTGCCGCTTTAGGTGGTGTGCTGGGTGGACCCGTGTTAGGCATGTATCCCGGACTTGATTTTTCTGTCTTAGTTACCTCCCTCATCGTCGTAGTGATTGGGGGCTTGGGATCGTGGAAAGGCTCCTTTGTGGCGGCCATCATGGTTGGTTTAATTGAAACCATTGGCAATATCTGGTTCCCGGCTTTATCCATGTTTCTCATCTTCTTGGTGATGATTTTAGTGTTGATGATTAAACCCAGCGGTCTGTTTGGAAGGGGTGAAATCACGTGAAGAAAACAGCACTCTATGCCTTGCTTCTCCTTGTTATCACCTTAATTTTGCCCCTTTTCCTATCGTCTTACGGAATTTTTCTGACCACCGAAATTTACATTATGGCCGTCTTTGCCATGAGTTTAGGCCTCATCATGGGGTATGCCGGATTGGTTTCATTGGGACATGCCGCCTTTTTTGGCATTGGGGCATATACGGTGGCCATTTTAGGCGATTATGTGGGGAACACCTATGTACTGCTCATCTGTGCCATTCTTTTGTCAGCCTTAATCGCTTTTATTTCCGGTTATTTCTTTATTCGCGTCTCTCAATTTTACTTTTTGATGATTACCTTGGCTTTCGGCCAGCTTTTATACGCCCTCATTTGGCAGCTGAAACCGATCACAGGTGGCGCCGACGGCCGTTCCGTCTCTCCGGTGCTTAACTTTGGCTGGGGAAACCTGCTTGATCCCGTACACATTTACTATGTTACGGCTGTTCTGTTTGTGTTGGTCTACTTTATCTTGCGTCTATTTGTCCATTCTCCTTTGGGTCAAACCATCAAAGGGGTGATGGAAAACGAATCCCGTATGAAGATGTTGGGCTACAATGCCGATGCTTACAAACTGGTGGCCTATACCTTTTCCGGCGCAGTTGCCGGTGTGGCCGGAGCCATTTATGCCTATTACAACGTTTTTGTCAGTCCCGAACTGGTGGCATGGTTGTTTTCCGGTCAAGTTCTGGTGATGGTCATCGTAGGGGGAATGGGCACCTTGTTGGGCCCTGCTGTAGGTGCCGGCTTTTTCGTCCTATTGCAAAATTACATGAGTACCTACACTGAACGTTGGATGTTGATCATGGGAATCATCTTTATCTTTTTCGTTATAGTAGGCCGAGGGGGTCTTATCCATCTGGTGATGGCGATTTGGGAGCGCATCAAACCTGGCCACAAGCGCTCAGCGAAGAAAGAGATTAACCAGAGTGAAAGCGGGGGGATCACATGAGCCTGCTTACGGTTAAAGGAGTCAGCAAATCTTTTGGCAAACTGGAAATTCTTAAACAGGTGGATCTGGACGTTCAACCAGAGGAACGACACGTCATCATCGGCCCCAACGGAGCAGGGAAGACGACGTTGTTTAACTGTATCACCGGCGTTTTACCTATAGACGCTGGACAAGTGGTGATGGATGGTCATGATCTCACTAGCTTACCTCCCTATCAGCGGGCCAAACATGGTCTTTCCCGCACCTTTCAGAAAAATAATCTCTTTCTGGAGTTAACGGTGGAAAAAAATGTGGCTTTAGCTGTTTTATCCCGTAAAGGATACCGTCATAACATGTTTAGGCCCCTGGAAAGTTATTCCGACGTGTTTGAAGAAGCCCATCAACTGCTGGACGAATGGGGCCTACTGGACCGGAAAGACCTGCTGGTTAATCAACTCTCCTATGGGGAACAAAGGCTGTTGGAAATATTGCTGGCCTTAGCTTTAAAGCCGCGCCTATTGCTTTTGGATGAACCCACCTCAGGCATGTCACCGGCTGAGACACAACAGACGATTCAGTTTATCCGCCGACTCCCGCGGTCCGTGGCTCTTTTGGTGGTGGAACATGATATGGATGTGGTCTTTGCCATTGCCGATCGAATCACCGTGCTTCACCATGGACAAGTGTTTGCCAGCGGAACCCCTGAGGAAGTGAAAGGGAACGCTCAGGTGACTGAAATCTACTTTGGAGGGGGGGCGCTTAAAGATGCTTAAGTTGGAAAATGTGCATACCTATTATGGGACCAGTCACATTTTGCAAGGGGTCTCCTTTACGGTCCCTGAAGGAAAATGCTATGCCTTGCTAGGTCGAAATGGAGCAGGCAAAACCACCACTATTCATTCCATTGCCGGCCTGACTCCCCCTAAAGAAGGAAAAATCTATTTCAAAGGGAAAACCATACACAATCTTAGTGTATGGAAAGTCTCCAGGCTGGGCATCGGTCTTGTCCCTCAGGGAAGGCGCATTTTCCCATCCCTGACGGTAAAAGAGAATTTGATCATGTCCCAACGACCTCCCGCCAGTTCCAATGGAAAGATCCACTATGATCTGGACACCATTTACGACATGTTCCCCATTTTAAAAGAACGGGAAAACAACTGGGGTAACGAGCTGTCGGGAGGGCAGCAGCAGATGCTGGCTATCGGCCGAGCCCTGCTTACCAATCCGGAGTTTCTCTTGATGGATGAGCCCTCAGAGGGATTGGCCCCTGTGATTATTGACCAAATTGGTGATGTTGTGCTTAAGCTGAAGGAGTCGGGGTTATCGATCCTCATGGTGGAACAAAACATTGAACTGGCCACAAGGGCGGCCGATCAAGTTTTGATCATGAACAAAGGCCGGATTGTTTGGAGTGGGACACCGGAGGAACTCCTTCAGAATGAACAAATCAAACAACAATATTTGGGTGTGTAGCTGTTTGACTGTTGCCTGTAGGTGGAAGGAGGGGGTATAATGTCTGCTAAAATTAAAGTTTTAGCTGACATGTTGGGGGTGATTCAGTCCTGTTTTCCGGAAGAGGTCACCATTGCTCTCTTTGATACGGAAAAGCTGGTGGCTCAAGTGGACGGAGATGTATTAAAAGGAAAAATGCTTAAAGTGGGAACGCCCCTAGAGAAGGTGAAAAACACCGTTAGCTATAAGGCATTGGTGACGGGACAAACGGTGAGAGAGGAAAAGGGGGCTGAAGTTTTTGGAGTCCCCTACATTGGAGTGGCCACTCCTATATACGAAGGGGATGAAAAGATCGGCGTATTAACGGTTTTAACCCCTACCCACAAGATCGAAACGTTAAAGCGTCATGCGGAACAGTTAAACGGCATGGTGCAGGAGACCAATGCCATGTTTAAGGAGATCGCTTCCGGAAGCCAAGCTACACATCAACAGTTGCGTCAATTAGCGGCTCAGTCGGAACAGTTTACCAATAGTATGAACAACATTAATTCCATTTTAAGTCTGATCATTGAGATAAGTACCCGCACCAACCTGCTCGGCCTAAATGCGGCCATTGAGGCCACCCGAGCAGGGGAGCATGGACGGGGCTTTACGGTGGTGGCTCAGGAAATTAGAAAGTTAGCTGAGCACAGTAAGCAATCGGTGGAAAAAGTGAGGGCGCAGCTGGCCCAGATGCAGTCAGCGATTGAAGAAATGAATGAAGCTTTACAGCAGATTAGCGTAGCTTTTGCTGATCACTCCGACCGAGTGGAGGAGTTTGCTCATCTATTTAAGCAATTGCCTGCCATTGCTCAAGATCTCCACGATCAGGCACGTATCTAAAATGGAGCTGATGTTATGGCTACTGAGAAAAAACAGCAGTGGGTCTCCAAGCTGGAAGCACATCTTCGTCAAACCAGTCGGCGCCTGGTCCGTTTTGATACGTTGGAGGAAACATTATCCTATTTATTAGAATCTTTAGGCCAAGAGCTCACTTGCGACTTTATTGTCATTATATTGAAAGAAAAGGGAACTCTCGTTCCTAAACGATGGATGGGGGCCAAGCCTGGGATCAAAGAGCAGTTAACCATGTCTGTGGACATAGCCTCTCCGGATCTTTTAACTCGTCCCAGGTGGTGGCAAAGGGAATTTTTAAAATTGGAGGAAGAATGTCCGTTTATTGTGGCCTTGTTAGAACAGGACCTCTCCACGTGGTTTACCGTTCCCTTATATGATGAGCAGCGCAGCTTGGGATTTTGTGTGATTGGTTTTCGCCAGTTTGTTCCCATTATTATGGAGCTGGAGCAAAATTTTATTGAGTTTGGTAAAGATGTGGCCGTTGCCCTTAATTTAGCCATAAAAAAAGAAAGAGAAAAAGCAAAGATAAAAGGGATTGAATGGCTAAGAGAAAGCACCTTTGACGGCTCGTCCTTAAGCCAACTCATTGAAAAAATTGCAGGACAAGCGGGACGAGGCACTCATGCCAGGGCGGCAGCTATCTATCTCTTTGATGAGGAGGCCAATCAATTTGTGTTTCAACCGCCCGCTTACGGACAGCCTGATTTACCTGAAATCATACCCGTGGAGGGAAATAACAGTATTTCCAGCTATTTTCCCCTCATAGAGCGGACGGGTGGCAATGAAACCGTTGTGCCATTGGTGGTTAACTTAAAAACCATTGGAGTCCTTACCGTTCAAAAACAGGTTGGAGAAGTGATCACAGAAGACGATCTGGAGCTGCTACGCTTTTTAGCCACCCATGTTTCCGCTTTGATTGAAAACGCCCGGCTCTATACACTGCAACTGGAGGAGCAAAATCGGCTGCGCACCTTTCTGGATCATCACCGAAGATTGGTTAAACAGACGGTGGAAGGAGAAGGGTTTGAAACCATTACAGCCACAGTCCATGAGATTTTAAATAAACCTGTTCTTCTGGTCGACCAATTTTTAAGGCAAATTGCCTATGCTGGCCTTGATCAGGAGCAGGCCAATCAGATTCAGGCTCAGATCAGACAATATGAACAGGAAATCAATCAGATTAAAAATAGAGAGCTATGGATCCCTCAGCCCCACTCTGTAGACGAGCAACCTCGAGTGTATAGCGGTGTTTGGCCTGTACGGGGGGGAGGGGAGCTATTGGGCTATCTGATCATTCGCAGTCCAGAACAACGCCTAAAGGCCGATTTGCGGGTTATCTTGGATTATGCTTTAAATATTTGTGCCATCCAGTTTATTAAGCATAAGATTGTGATGGATACGTATGATCAGCTAAAAGATAATTTTATTACCCACTTTTTAGATACGGCCCATGTTGATGAACAAACGCTCCTACACTATTCCCGCCTGTTAAATTGGAATGTGACCGAGCCTCACGAAGTGGCTGTGGTAGACCTTGAGTTGGGTCAAGAAGAGGAAGCCACCAATATGCTCAACCTGGAAGCTGAAAAGACGTTTCTATGGGACAAAATAAAGGCATATCTGTCCATAGATTACAAGGAACTGATTTTTACCCGGAAAAATCATCATCTGGTCATTATGTCTCCGGTCCAGGAGCCGTATCCTGAACGGTATTGGCATCGATTGTACCGTCGTTTGACGCAGACCGTCCAGCAGGAAAAACCGGTGGCGAAGGTATTTCTGGGAATAGGCGATCCAACCGCTTCTTTGGAGGATTATCCTAAATCGTTTAAACAGGCCGTACAGGCGGTACAGGTGGTTCGTAAGCGCTTTAGGACGATTGGCTATGCCTTTTTTAATCAATTGGGCTCTTATACCGTTCTTTATCAAAATGATTCTCCCACCACGAAACTATTTATTGATCGCTACCTGGCTCCGCTCATCAAACAAGAGGGAAGTAAGGGAGTCAACTTGATCCACACCTTAAAAGTTTATTTGGAAAATAACGGCAATATTAAAAAGACAGCTGAACAACTGTTTATTCATCGCAGCACCCTGCAATATCGTTTGGATCGGATCGCCTCCATTTTGGAAGTGGATCTCTCAGATGCGGAAGAGATTTTTAATTTAATGCTTGCCTTAAAGTTATATGAACTGCACTACAATTAAAAGAAGGTGAATCCTCCCCCTCTTTAAAAACTTTTAGAGCGGGGAGGATTTTTTATATAGATTTTTTTATTAAAAGTTCAGGATGATAAATTATCAGAATGTTCGCTGTTAAATTAATAGAGTTTACATTTTCTGTCATAGGTATTATAGTAAAAGATAGATTGTACAGAATATTAAAATAAGGGGGATGCTGCATGAAAAAGTTGATGATCTATTGTTCCCTGCTTTTGATGCTGCTTCTTGTGGCCTGCAGCAGTGGCGGAACCACAGAAACTGGTACGCAGCCAGACCAGACCCAAACAGAAGAAGAAACTTCCCCGCCAGCCAACCAGGAGGCTGAAACGAGTAACGAGACCATTAAAATTGGTTATGTACTTGCCAAAACAGGTCCCTTTGCTGAATTAGGGGAAGATGTGCGCCGGGGATTAGAACTGTATTTGGATGAAAAAGGGGGTCAATTAGCTGGTCGAGAGGTTGAAATTATCGATGAGGATGGAGAAGGAAATCCACAGGTTTCCATTCGAAAATTTAGGCAAGTGGTGATGGATCAAGAGGCTGACTTTGTAATCGCTGGTGACTCCAGTGCCGTCTTGTACGCCCTCAGGGATGAAATAGAGAAATATAACAAAATTATGCTGGTACCAATTTCTGCCGGTAATGATATTGCCTGGGATCAGAAGAGTGAATATGTGTACCGCCTTCTTTTCTCCAACTGGCAAGGCGGGACAACAGCGGCGGAGTATAGTGCGGAACATTTAGGGAAGAAAGCGATTGTGATCGCTTCAGATTATCCAGGCGGAGATGAGGCGCTAGAATCGTTCCAGGCTGCCTTTGAAGCCAATGGAGGCGAAATAGTAGAAACATTCCGCCCTCCGCAAGGAGCTAATGATTATGCTTCCATGATTAATCAGATGGCGGAGGTTGACGCTGACTTGGTCTTCTGTTTTATGGTGGGTTCCGATTCGGTTCGGTTTCTCACCCAATTTAACGATGCTGGTCTGAATCAAAAGTTGCCGGCCATTTCCGCATTTACGTTCTCCGAGCCCTCAGTGTTTCGAGCCGTGGGGGAAGGAGCGCTGGGCATTCTTTCCTCTACGCCGTATAGTCCGTGGCTGGATAATGAGAAAAATGTTGACTTCGTCAAGCGATACATGGAGAAGTATAACAAGCTGCCCACTCAGTCTAGCGTTGCCGGATATGATGCCGGTCAATTAATTGATAAAGTTGTGGCTGAAACCGACAGCCTGGACCCTGATGTACTTAAAGAAGCCATCAAGGGGATCACGATTGACAGCCCGCGAGGGCCCCTCACCATCGATCCGGAGACCCATGATCCAGTTCAAAACTTTTACATTGTTCAAACCACGGAAGGGGACGATGGCCTGATCCTAGAGGTACTAGAAACTTACGAGCAAATCAAGATTCCTGCTCAAAAACCTGCCCAGTAGAATCGAGAGAAACGAGTCTACCTGAGAGCGTGTACCCCTAGATTATGATACAATTTTTATAACCATCTGTAAGCCATCGGTTAACTCCTCGTGGCCGTTCAGTTTCAGGTGGGGAGTGACCGGTGGCGTTCTTATTTTTTTATATGTTGCCAAACATTGCTCAAGGAGGAATTTATCGTGAAAGTACACTATCCTATTATGTCTGGCAAAACGGCTCTACTTGTTATTGATATGCAAAATGCGTTTTGCGAACCGACCGGCGCCTTCTATAACGAGCAAACAAAACCCGTGAAAGAGAAGATTAAACAGTTGGTCAGCACAGCGCGGGAAAAAGGGCTATTGATTATCTATTTGCGTCACGTGGTGAGGCAAATGGGAAATCTGTCCAATCGCTTAAAGGAGATGCTGCCCGGTGTGGATCAAGTTTTAATCGATGGTTCAAGGCCAGCTGCTATCGTAGATGATCTGGCTCCTCGAGAGGGGGAGCTTATCGTCAACAAGCCCCATTTTGGCGGATTTACTGGAACGGATCTGGATGAAATTTTGCGGGCTAACGGAATTGATACATTAATCATCTGTGGGACAGTAACCAATGTCTGCTGTGATACGACGGCTCGCCAAGCCGTAGAGCGACAGTATAAAGTGATTTTTTAAGCGATGCGACAGCTGCCAATGACAAGCCTGATCTGGGGTGGGGGCCCGTTAAGGCGGAGGAGTTTCAAAGGGTCACTTTAACCACATTGGCTTCTGTTTTTTGTCAGATTTCAACCACTGATGAGGTGATTCGAGAGATGAAGACTTTATAGCTCACCGTGATAAAACAGGCTAGTTTAGGGTATATTGCCCCTAACTAGCCTGTTTTTCGTGCTGAAGAACATATTGATTGCGCCCAGCCCCTAGGCCGGTTAGGCTAATAATCATTGCTGTGGCCATCAAAAAGAGGATGGCTGGCGTCCAAGATTGGGTCAGGTCATACAGCGCTCCCAACAATACGGGTCCGATCGCGGCAAAAAGGTAACCAACCGATTGGGCCATTCCGGAAAGATGGGAAGCTTGTTGAGGGTTTTGGCTGCGCAGCCCGATTAAGGTGAGAGCAAGACTCAGCGCTGCACCGGAGCCAATGGCGATTAGTAGCATCCACAGTAAAACCAGCTTTAAGGAAGCATCCAGCCATAGACCGGCAATCCCAACCAAAACAAGTACACCGGTGGAGGAGGCCAACCATTTTTGATGCTTAAAGCGATTGGCCAACACAGGGGCAATAAACGTCGCCGGGAGGCCCACAAACTGCATGTAGGCCAACATCCAGCCAGCTGTGGAGATGGCCATTCCTTTGCTGACCAGGATTTCTGGCAGCCAGGTGATGATACAATAGAAAAGGAGTGATTGGCTGCCCATATAAAAAGTGACCAGCCAGGCCAAGCCGGACCGCCATAACGCAGGATTGGATACAGCCTCCACCTTTTGAGCTTGGGAAGTGGGCCGTAAGTTAACTTGAGGCAGCCAGATGAATAGAGCCGCCAAAGCGCAGGCGCCCCAAACCAAAAGGGAGTAAGACCAGCCCAAGTTAAATTGAAAGGCCAGGGGGGCGCTTAAGCCGGCTGCAAGCCCGGCGGATGCGGCCATTGTTGTGGAGTAAAGGCCGGTTAACAAGCCGACTTGAGCTGGATAGTTTTGTTTGATTAAAGCGGGGAGCAGCACGTTACATACGGCGATGCCAGCACCGATCAGGGCTGTGCCCAAAAACAGTCCTGGCACCAATCCAAACGAGCGCAACACGATGCCGACAAACAGCACCAATAGACCAGCCAGGATGATGCGCTCATTCCCCTGTTTATGACCCAGGCTGGGAGCAAGGGGAGATAAAAAAGCAAAAGCCAGGAGGGGAAGGGTGGTCAGCAGCCCTGCGGCACTGCTGCTTATTTGCAGATCAGCTTGAATGGTGCCGATCAGGGGGCCAGCAGCGGTGATGGCTGGCCGTAAATTGATGGCGACAAAAATAATACCCAAAATCATTAATGTTTTATGATGGGGGACAAATTCTGCCTGTGCTTTGAGTGGTTTATGCACTGGTACAACCTCTATTCGTAGGAAATATGTTTTACCTTTCCTTTTCATCTATTTTATTATATAGATGGGGAAGTGTCATGTTTAACCAATCAATAGATTAGATTCTGGAAAGGAGTGGATGTATTGGGTATTTTGGAGGGCAAAGTGGCTATAGTGACTGGAGCCGGACGCGGCATCGGTTTTGCCATCGCCCAATACTGCTTGGAACATGGGGCTCAAGTGGTGTTGGCCGATAACGTTCCGGAGCGCATCGAAAACGCCTTAAGCAGGCTTAAGGCGTTTGGTGATCGAGCCAGTGGGATCGTGGAAACGGTGGCCACCCGTTCTGGTGCCCAACACATTGTGGATCACGCCCTGAAAAAATTTGGCCAGGTGGATGCGCTGGTGAACAACGCCTCCATTACCCGGGATCGTCTGCTGGCCAAAATGAGTGAAGACGAGTTTGATGAGGTGATTGCCACCAATCTAAAAGGGCCGTTTAACTGTGCTCAAGCTGTGCTTCCCCATATGACTGAACGAAAAGCGGGGCGCATTATCAATCTTATCGCCGCTTCGGCCGTGGCAGGCAATGTGGGTCAAACCAACTATGCTGCAGCTAAAGGTGGACTGTTGGCCATGACATTAACGTGGAGTAAGGAGTTGGCCCGGTACAATATTATGGTCAATGCCCTCATTCCGGCCGCGTGGACAGAAATGTCCCAATCCATTCCTAAAGAGGTATTGATCAAAGTGGTCGGGGAGGAGATGTACAATACCCTGCGCTCCAGAAAGCCGGAGCAGGTGGCTCCTGTTGTTGCTTTCCTCATATCTGATGAGGCTGAGGGTATTACCGGTCAATGCTTAGGGATCGCTGGCCAAGAGCTTTCCTTTTGGAAATATGCCGAGCCCAAGCGCACCGTTACATCCCGGCAAGAAGCCTGGACCATCCAGGAAATGAAACAGCTGGTGGAGCGGGAAGGCGAAAGCCTTTGGTCAGACCCTGTATCTCCATTTCTGTAAGCATCCATCGGAACATTTGTTTCCATGATTAGAAGGTGTTGGGAAGCATAATCGATAGTTAAACAAATCAATAGCTAAACATCTTCAACACGTTATGAAGGAGGACTTCTTATGGCTGATAAAGAAGTGGTTTACAATCGCATAGTACAATTTGGTGATACAGACGCAGCAGGGATTGTGTTTTATCCTAACTTTTTCAGATGGATGGATGAAGCCACCCACCATCTATTTCGGACCAAGGGCTATCCCCAGTCTGAATTGACGGCCAAGGAAAAGGTGGCCATCCCCATTGTGGAAGCACATTGCCAATTTAAATCCCCCGGATTTTTTGAAAATGAGCTGCAAATTAAAAGCCGGGTTGTTGAGGTGAAAGAGAAAGTATTTAAGGTGAGTCACAGTTTTTGGCATGGCGAGCGGTTTTTGGCTGAAGGCTATGAAGTGCGCGCTTGGACCGATTTTTCAGGAGACAAGCCCAAGGCGGTACCTATTCCTGAAGAGTATAGACGCTGGATGGAAGAGATGGCAGAGTAGTTTGAGTGTATTCATTAAAGACAAAGGGGCAATTAAACAATGCAACGTTCACCATCTTGTCCCATTTTGTACGGTTGACACCACGGGGCGGGATCGGTTATCATGTTTACAAATAGTGCATTAGTTCACTATAAAGATAAAAAGCGGATGAACGACCATCCGCTTCCCCAAATAATATGGACACGGAATTGGCATCCTATTTCCAAACAAAGAATTTAAGTGGAGGTGCTGTACATAATGAAACTGGTTAGTTACCGCTATGAAGATGAAGTTAGGGGAGGCTGCGTGGTTGGTGATGAAGTGATTGACCTCAACAGAGCCTACCAGCTTCATCTCAAAGCGACGGGCAAAACCCGGGTGGAGGAGCGGGCTGAAGCTTTAGTTCCTGCTGATAATGTGGCTTTATTACAAGGCGGGGATGAAAGCTTAGCCTTGGCTAAAGAGGCCGTCGATTATGTTTTGGCCAACCGGGATAAACTGCCCGTTAACCGGGTGATTTTCAGCCGGTCGTCCGTCAAACTGGAAGCCCCTGTTTTAAAACCCAATAAAATTTTGTGTGTGGGCCACAACTATCGGGAACATATTTTGGAGATGGGCCGGCAAATTCCTGAAGTGCCCGTTCTTTTCGCCAAATTTAACAATACCATTATCGGCCCGGAAGATGATATTCCTTTGCATCCCATCACCCAGCAGTTGGATTATGAAGCAGAATTCGCCTTTGTCATGGGTAAGAAAGCACGCTATGTGAGTGAAGAAGAAGCTCTAGATTATGTGGCAGGTTACACTATTGCCAACGATATTTCCGCCCGTGATTTACAAATGAGAACGGTGGAATGGCTGCAAGGTAAAACGTTGGATGGCAGCTTGCCCTTAGGGCCTTGGTTGGTCACCAAAGAGGATATTCCTGATCCGCATCAACTGGAAATTTCATTAAAAGTAAATGGAGAAGAACGTCAGCGTTCCAACACCAAGAACTTGGTCTTTAATGTGAATCGCATGGTGGCATTCTTATCTGAAATTTTAACTTTGGAACCTGGCGACGTGGTGCTGACAGGTACCCCAGGAGGCGTTGGATTCGCTCGCGATCCCAAAGTTTTCTTACAAGATGGTGATGTGGTCACCGTTGAAGTGGATAAAATTGGCACTCTGGAAAACCGGGTGCGTGCTGTAGGTCGCGAATAGGGAAACAATTCTTATGGTAGTTTGCGCATGCAGACGCATGCGTCATCAATAGAAGGAGGGTGTGCCATGAGTCAGATTAAACAGTATGAGGAGAGCATTTTGCAATCCATCAGCAAAATGGTCGAACTGGTAAAAGATCTGCCGGAAGAGCAGATTCGTTGGAAGCCCAGTGCTGAAGAGTGGTCCATTATGGAAACATTGTGCCACGTGGAAGAAGCCGTTTACTATTGGCTGGACGAGTTGGAAAGAGTAGTGGCCAACCCTGGTGAATGGGGAAGAGGGCTTCAAGATGAAAAACGTTTAGCGGCCGTAGCCGCTGCGGACCAGACTGACGTGGCCGACATCATCTCCAGAGTGGAGAAGACCCAGAGCCGGGTGAAGGAAACGTTTTCTAAACTGAAGGAAGAAGATTTAAACATTGAAGCGCCTCACCGCAATCCTAAATTTGGCGTAAAACCCATGCGCTTTTTAGTGGAACACTTCTTAGTGGAGCATATGGATATCCACGTTAAACAGATCCAGCGTGTCATGGGGCAATATAAGGAACGTCATTCATAAATGACCCATATACCCATAATGGATTGGACAGATTATCCATAACACATTTACTAAAGGGGTGAAGATCAATGGCTGAAAGCCTGGATTTTTTTCAAAGCAAAGAGGTTATGGATTTCACGAAGGAAATTGAAAAGTATAATTTAGGTCCACTGTGGCATGCCATTCCTGATTTGATGAAAAAACATCCCACGCCACAAGCCGTTCCTTACTTGTGGAAATGGGAAACACTGGAAAAAAAGCTGATGGAAGCCAGTAAAATTTTTACCCCTGAACGGGGAGGCGAGCGGCGGGCCATCTATATGCAAAACCCAGGCCTCACTTACCGGGAGCCATGGGGTTGGGCCTCCACCACTCAAACCTTGTATGTAGCCGTACAGCTTCTGTTGCCTGGTGAAGAGGCGCCTTCCCACCGTCATAGCCAAAATGCTTTGCGCTTTGTCATTAAGGGCGAGGGAGCCTACACCATTGTTCAGGGACAGCGCATCTTTATGGAAGAAGGGGATTTCTTAATTACGCCCCAGACCTTATGGCATGGCCATGGCCATCCTGGTGACAAGCCCATGATCTGGCTGGATGCTTTAGATATCCCCACCATGTACTCCATTGGAGGCACCTTCTTTGAACATTATGAAGATGGGCTTGAACAGCCTAAAGTGCCTGATAACTATTCTGCTCAGCGCTATGAAGGAGGCATGGTGAGACCCATTAGCGACCGGGTTCCTTCCATTGCACCGTTGGGACAGTATAAATGGAAGCAAACGGTAGCCGCAATCGAGGGCTTAAGCCGCTTTGAACCAGATCCCTATGATGGTTACGCAGTAGAATATATTAACCCCTCCACTGGAAAACAGGCTAACCCCACCATTGCGGCTTGGATGCAAAAACTGCCAGCGGGATTCCATTCCAAAGCTCACCGACATACGCATTCAGTGGTTTACCAAGTGTTTAAAGGCTCCGGCTATACCGTCATTAACGGGGTACGCTTTGACTGGTCTGAAGGCGATATCTTCGTCGTTCCCAACTATGCTTGGCATGAACATGTAGCCGAAAAAGATGCCTTCCTGTTCTCAGTCAGCGACTTGCCCATCATGGAGCGCTTTAACGTCCAACGAGAAGAAGCTTACGAGGAAAATAACGGTCATCAGGAGATCGTGGATGAATTTAAACCATTGTTGCCATAAGCTTAACCCATCCGGTCAAAAGCCTTGCCTTTTGACCGGTTTATCTTATGTACAGATTGAGACAGGGGGCAGGTTGGAATAGGATGGAAAAGTCAACCAGTGACAAAAAAGCGGTGATACAATCATTGGAAATGGGAATTCAACTGGTGGACTTGATTGTCCAAAACGGCCAGCCCATGAAATTTAACGATATTCACCAATCCACAGGGATTACTAAAAGCAATTTGTACAAGTACTTAAACACCCTGACGCAATTGGGTCTCTTATATCGGCATCCGGAAAGTGGTCAATATCATTTAGGCAGTCGCCTCATCGAGTACGGGATGGCGGCAGCCGATCGGGAAGATATGATTGACCGGGTTATCCCCTATTTGCAAGAGATCAATGCTTATTGCAAGGAGACGGTGCTGCTTTCCATTTGGACCGACCATGGTCCCATGGTGGTTAAAATGTATAGCAGCTACCAAGATATTAATTTAGGAGCCAGAATTGGCACCCACCTTCCCTTACAGTCAGCGGCTGGTAAAATTTTTGCCGCTTTTTCCGATGAAGTGCGCATTAAGGAATGGAAGGAAAAAGAGTGGAGCAAGCTGACTGAACAAGAGCAAGACGATTTGGCCGCTGAGCTGGAAAAAGTAAGGCAAGAGGGAATCGCTTTTGCCCGAGAACCACTGGTCCCTTACATCTCAGCCATTGCTTTGCCTGTTTTTAACTATGAGGGACAGCTTGTCCTTTCTTTCATTGTGGTTGGGTTTAGCGAAAATATCCCCAGTGATCTAGATCATCCCCTAAGTCGCTATCTGTTAGATAAAAGCAAGGAACTATCAGTGCTTTGTGGATACCGCTCTGACTAATTGCGGTATCCACCACTGAAAAAGGCTTTCAACCATAACAATAATTGCCGTAATTAATTAGGATTGGCACTTTTATTATGAAATGTTATAATTGTCATATAATCATTTGTTAAGCACTTTAACGAGTGGTGGTGAAATTTTATTGCTGGATGAGAAGATAGAAAGTAGGTGAATCCCATCGCTGTCATTGAAAAGCATAAGCAGATCCAATCCATTATCGTTGGATTTTCCATTCTAAAGGCATTGGCAGATCATAAAGGTGAGATGACCCTGAATGAAATTTCCAAAGCCACCCAGTTGCATAAAAGCCAACTTTACCGTTATTTAAACTCATTTGTAGAGCTTGGCGTTTTAATTAAGCATGAAGGCGATATCCCCAAATGGTCACTCGGTCCTGAATTGATTGCCTTGGGAACAGCGGCATTGGAGGGCATGGATGTGGCCAAGGAGGCAGCCGAGCCGCTGATGGCCTTAAGGGATGCCCTCAACGAAACGGTAGCGTTAAGCATTTGGCGCGAGCGTGGTCCCTATTTTATCAGCTGGGTACGCAGCAAGCGGCCGGTTAACATAGGTTTAGACACCGGTTATTATGTCCCCCTTTATTCAGTAACCGGACGCATCTTTCGGGCCTATTTGCCGGAATATAAGACACGGGCGCTTTATGAAAAAGAGAAAGCAGAGGGGTTAATTGATCCTGAAAAATATGATGCAGAGATTGAACAAGTACGTAAAATGGGATACACCTCCACACAGCGCAGTTTTTATTCAGGTGTTGCCGTCATCAGTGCCCCCATTTTTTCAGCCTCCGGAGAATTGGCCGGCGCATTAAGCGTTTTAGGTGTTTCAGGCCGCTTGGATACCTCCCCTTCATCTGAAGCGGTAAAAGAATTATTAAAAACCGTAGAGTTAATCTCCCGGCGCTTAGGCTATACGGGAGCGTATCCGCCCCTTTCAAAAGGATAAAACCTCAAAAGAACAACCGCTCATTTTAAAAAAAAAGAACCAGCAAATCTGCTTGGTTCTTTTTTGCGTTCCTCAAACCCCTTTTTTCTCTTTAAGAAAAGTTGAAAAAACCTTCATGATAGCCCAGTTGATTTGATATAGACCAGCCGGCATTGACCACTAAGGGAATCGTTTCGGCAATCTCATTTTGTTTAAATTGATGTTTTAGCCCTACTACGCTGATGCCGGCAATAACGTTTCCTGTAAAGTCTCGAACGGGAGCAGCAATGCTGATCACCCCTTCATAAATTTCATCAACGCAGATGGCAAAGCCTTGCACGGCGATTCGTTCCAAATCTGAGCGCAACTGATCAGGGTCGGTGATACAATGTGGGCCGTATTTGGTCAGTCCTTTTTCGATCACTGTTGCGGCGATTTCAGGTTGATAGGCCAAAATGATTTTGCCACATCCTGTACAGTAAGCAGGGTTACTTCGACCTATGAAGGAGGTGAGGGTGATCGGCTCTTTACCTTCAATTTTACGCAGATAAACCAATTCGCCGTTTTCAATAATGCCTAAATGGGCATATTTGCCTGTTTTTTCGGCGAGTAATTCTAAATCATGTTTGGCTGCGTGGTGGATCTCCAAATGGCTAAGGACGACGCCACTCAACTGTAATAAGGAGAGACCCAACCGATAACGGCGTGTGACGTTGTCTTTTTCAACAAAACCTTCCTCTTCCAAGTGGGTTAACAAACGATGCACGGAACTCTTATTGATTCCCGTTTGACTGGCAATTTCCGCTAAGCTTAACTCCTTGGTTTGGGGAGAAAAAAGATTAAGGATGCGCAGGGCGTTTTGGACTGAACTGAGTAAGGGGGAACGGGTTAGAGCGGTCATGGGTGACCTCCTTTATTTTGCTGCCGGTATTCACCAAGGATTATTTATTGTCTTGCATAGAGGAACAAATAGCAATAAATGATAACTTTTTTATACTTTATTTAAGATTATAGTGATAAAACGTAATAAAACAACCTAAATTTGAAAAGTGCATTTTATATAAAAGAACATTTCTATTGCTTGTTTTGTACTTGTTTCTATAATAGTAAAGTGGCGTCTATTTTAAATCCAAAAAGCACAGCTAGATTCAGGGGGGGATTTATACAAGGGGGATTATGCGTAGGCTAGAATAAGACGTGTGGGTGAGGTCATACTATAGGGAGATGTGGTGGACAATGAACGGTAGAGGAGGGTCTTTAACAGTGTTAAAAAGAGGATTATTTGTACTTACGGCATTACTCCTAGTGATCGGTTTGGCAGCCTGCGGTGGCAATGGAGAGCAGCCTGAGCCATCGGAAGGGGCCGGCCAAGAAGGTGCTGATCAATCAGCCGGTTCCGGTGATCAAGTCACCCTTAAGCTGGGACATTTAACACCTGAGACGACCAATTATCATCAGTTAGCGCTCAAGGTTAAAGAATTGGTCGAAGAGCGGACAAACGGACAGTATACTTTTGAGATCTATCCTAACCGTCAGCTTGGCGCTGACCGTGAGTTACTGGAAGCAATGCAATTTGGTAATGTTGATTTTGCCATCATTTCATCTCCTCCCATTTCTGGATTTACACCAGAATTTATGGTGTTAGATCTGCCCTTCTTATTTGAAAGCTGGGATCATGTCGAAAACTTTATCGGCTCTGATGTTTATCGGGAATTGTTGGCCAAAACGGAAAATGCTGGCCATGTAACATTTGAACTGATGGCACGTGGCTATCGTCATGTGCACACCAACGATAAGCCCATACAGTCTCCGGAAGATTTTAAAGGACTCAATTTACGCGTGATTGAAGCTCCGATGTATGTTCAAGCGTATGAAGCTTTAGGCGCCAACGTGCAAGCGATGAGCTGGCCTGATGCCTTTACCGCGCTGGAGCAAGGGGCCATTGACGGTGCGGAAAACACCCTGGATATCATCCATGATGAACGGGTGTATGAAGTTAACAACACCGTTTCCAAAACGGGTATCACCTTTACCTTTGCTGCCTTTATGGCTAGCAAGCAAACCTTCGAGCAATTGCCTGAAGATGTACAGCAAATCATAGCTGAAGCAGTCGAAGAAGCGGTACAAGAAATTAATGCTCAAAATAGACAGAACGATGAAGAGTTTGAAGCCAAGCTGGAAGAAAAAGGCATGACCATTTATGAAGTGGATCGTGAACCCTTTAAAGAATATGTGCAGGAGGTTTACGACAACTACATTTCTCAACATGGGGATGAATTGGTAAACGGCATTATGGAGCTCAAGTAGCGCGGAAAAGCTGGAGGGAAGCATAGCCTTCCCTCCATTAATTTAATAACCTGGGAGGGTTCTTGGTGAAGGTATTACACCGGCTGAGTGATATCTTAAACAAAGTATCACGCGTTGCCATTACCTTACTGCTCATTTGGATCACCATTGTATTGGTGATACAGGTGAGCGCCCGTTATATTTTTAGTTCAGGCATGTTTTGGACTGAGGAGATGGCCCGCTATGCCATGGTTTGGGTAATTTTCCTTGGTGCTGCAGTGGTGACCAAAGAAAAAGCACACATCAACGTTCCTATATTAGAAACAATTTTTCCATCATTTAAAAAACACTTCAGCGTACTGCAGATCATCTTCTTTTTAATGTATATTGTCATCATTCTGTTTATCAGTTGGGGTACCCTACAAGTGTTACAGTACCAATTTTCTGCCAATATGCGCTTGCCAATGGCCCTGGTTTATTCGGTGGTTCCCATCTCATTCATCCTGATTCTTATCCACCTTCTGGCCAATCTGACTGAAGGTAACAAAGAAACGAGGGAGAGTTAACAGCTATGGTTGCATTCCTTTTTATCAGCGCAATCATCATTTTTATCGTTGGGGCTCCGATGGCCATTGCTCTAGGTTTATCCTCGGTGCTGTACATTTTATTATCCGATATGCCGCCCAACATCATTTTGCAGCGTCTGTTTGCAGGGGTGGATGTTACCGCTTTTCTAGCGATCCCCTTCTTTATCCTGGCTGGTAATCTGATGTTAACTGGGGGATTGGCCCAGCGCTTAATTCGTTTTGCCAATTCCATGGTGGGCAGTTTACCCGGTGGATTGGCCATTGTGACCATTTTGGGCTGTATGTTTTTTGCGTCCATCTCAGGCAGTGCATTGGCTACAGCCGCTGTGTTAGGTAGCATTTTAATTCCAGCCATGGTGAAACAGGGCTATGATATCCGTTTTGCAGCTGCAGTGGTGGGGGCTGCCAGTCCCATTGGGGCCATTATTCCGCCCAGTACCACCTTTATTATTTTCGGATCTTCAACCAATACCTCCATTAAGGAGTTATATATGGCTGGGCTACCTGCGGGCATTATCCTCGGCCTTGCGCTGATCATTGTGGCCTATGTGATTGGAAAGAAAAATGGCTATGTCGGCGAGAGGAACGCCTTTAGCCTCAAAGAGTTTTGGTTATCTTTTAAAGACGCGATTTGGGCCTTAGGCACGCCTATCATTATGGTGGGCGGTGTATTTGGCGGCTTTTTTACCCCCACGGAATCGGCTGTAATTGCAGTGGTTTATGCTTTGATTATAGGAATGTTTGTATATAAGGAATTAAAGCTGAAGGATTTGTACGGTATCTTTTTTGATTCTGCTCGAACAACAGGCAACCTGTTATTTATCGTTGCCAATGCGGCCTTGTTTGCTTATGTGATGACCATTGAAAACATTCCTCAAACCGTCGTTCAAACCTTAACATCCATTACCGATAATCCCATATTATTGCTCTTGATTATCAACCTGATTTTACTGGTTGCTGGAGCCATTATGGAGACGATTGCCATTATCATTGTGATGGTGCCTTTGTTTATGCCCATCGTTGAAATGATTGGCATGGATCCCGTTGTGTTTGGCGTGATCGTGATTGTCAACACGGCCATCGGTATGGTGACGCCACCCTTCGGTTTATGTTTGTTGACCGCCTCCAGCATTGCCCAAATAGGCGTAGAAAAAACCTTAAAGCATGCCTTCATTTTCATTACCGCTTCAATAGTTGTTTTGCTGTTGATCACCTACATTCCAGACTTAGTCACTATTTTCCTGCGGTAAAAATGGCTTTAGAGGTTTCTGCCTTTTTCAATGACGATGGACGAAACTTAGGTTCCGCTCAGCTTTGCCGCCTGCTTCACGTATGAAACCAATACGGGCAGTTTTTCCGCAGTGAGGCGCTGGGTGGGACCTGCTATTGAAATGGCAGCGATCACTTTATTCTGGTTAGGATCCCAGATTGGCGCAGCGATGGAATAAACCCCCTCCTCCAATTCTTCAATCGAGATGGCCACGCCCTCTTCTCTCACTTTAGCTAATTTTCCCATCAAAGCTTCACGGGTGGCCGGTGTATGAGGGGTATACGCTGTTAAACCTTGTGTTAAAACCTGCTCCACCTTTTCTGGGTGATAGGCCAGAATAGCCTGGCCTGAAGCAGTACAGAAGGCGGGATTGGTCAGGCCAACGTATGAGGGCAAGCGGACGGGATGCTGACATTCCACCTTATATAAATAAATCACCTCTACCCCTTTCAGGATACTAAGGTGGGCCGTTTCTCCAGTTTGTCTAACCAGCTTGTGTAAAAAGGGTTTAGCCTGATGATAAACAGGGTGTTGGGAAATCACGGTGTGGCCCAAATGAAGCAATCGGGCGCTAAGGTGATACCGATGGGTTTCAGGATTTTTGATGACGAAACCGGTGGAAACCAGGGTGGTCAGCATGCGATGTACTGTGCTTTTGGCCAGGCCCAGCTCTCTGGCCAGCTGACTGATCCCCCATTCCGGCTGTTCGGCTGAAAACAGCTTCAATAGTTGCAGGGTGTTCTTTAGGGTGGAAGATCTGGAAGTTTTTTCATGTTTCACTGTCCTCACCTTTTTTAAGAAATTTTAATAGATGGAACAATATCCTTTCCTTTGCTCTGCTCATGGTTTATATTTATGGATAATAGTGATTATGCCTATCCAAATTATGAAAAATACTTTTTGAACATAGGGGGTAACACAATGGTGATGAAGGAAATGAGAACATACGGTCTACCTTTTACTCAACATTCTAACGCAACAAAGGAAGATTTGGAACAGGTTCAGCTTCACAAGTTGAATCATATGTTAACCTTCCTACTGCAGTATAACCGCTTTTACCAAAACAAGTTGGCGGACATTAAACTTCCCTTGCGCTCAATGGCTGATCTTACCCGTTTACCCTTTACCACGAAGAAGGAGCTGGTGGAAGATCAAAAACAATATCCACCTTATGGCCAAAATCATACCTTTCCGCTGGAACGCTATATTCGCTACCACCAAACCTCAGGAACCACAGGCAAGCCTATTAAAATTTTAGACACTGAAGAAAGCTGGAACTGGTGGGCGGAGTGTTGGGTGAAAGTGTTACGTTCTGCAGGCGTTACAGAACGAGATATTGTTTTTCTTGCCTTCCACTTTGGCCCGTTTATTGGATTTTGGGCCGCCTATGAAGGAGCTAAGAAAGCGGGAGCCTTAGTTTTCCCCGGGGGTGGACAAACCTCTGAGCAACGCTTAGCCAATATTCTGGAGAATCAGGCGACCGTGTTGATGTGCACGCCCAGCTATGCCCTCCATCTGGCGGAGGTGGCCAACAAGCAGAACATCGATATCAAAAACTCATCCGTCAGAATCATTATTACAGCCGGGGAACCGGGAGGGTCCATCCCTTCGGTGCGTAACCAGATTGAATCACTTTGGGGCGCTAAACTGTATGACCATGTGGGCATGACGGAGATGGGGGCCTATGGATATGCTTGCGCGGAACAAAAGGGACTGCATGTCAATGAGGAAGAGTTTATTGTTGAAGTGATCAATCCGGATACCGGGGAGCATGTCCAAGAAGGGGAACGGGGCGAGCTGGTGCTCACCAATCTGGGGCGCTGGGGCTATCCCTTGGTGCGCTACCGGACGGGCGATATGGTGATTTTTACGCAAAAACGATGTTCCTGTGGCCATCCGTATCATTTCTTGCCTGGTGGCATCATAGGCCGGGCCGATGATATGGTGGTGATTCGAGGCATCAACATCTTCCCTCAATCCATTGAAGCGATCGTGAGGGAGTTTGATAACATAGACGAATTTCGAATCGTCTATTATACCCAGAATCAAATGGATCAGATTAAGGTGCAGGTGGAAGGGAAAGAGATCGATATACCCCTTCTGGAGAAAAAGCTCAGGGAGCGCATCGGCTTGCGCATAGAGGTGGAAAAGGTGGCTTCCGGGACACTTCCCCGCTTTGAAATGAAATCCCGCCGGGTGCTGGATCAGCGGGAAAGATAAAAGCTCATGAGTTTCGCTGTGCCGTCAAAATCGTTTGCGGCACATTTTTTTGGCTGGAAACGTCGCTCATCTTTTTTCAATATTTACCGTATGCAGACTGATTGACTAATCAGATTGACAAATATTATATTTGTCTTGTAATCTTTATATATATTACTTAGTTCCTTAAATTAGGAAAAAGTGACTAAAGTTAGGGGGTTGTCCAATGCATAAAAAATGGCTTCGAATTCTTGGTATCTGTCTCTTGCTTTTTTTGGTCACGGCTTGCGTACCGCAAAACGAAGGAAGCCCGGGAGAGACAGGATCCAGTTCCAGTGGTGAAAGTAATCAGAGTGAAGAAAATGGTTCCAGTGAGGAGACGTACACGTTTAAATTGAGTCACGTCACTCCACCCACCCATGGCTGGCATAAAACAGCTGAAAAATTTAATGAAGAGTTACAAGCCCGCTCCAATGGAAGAATGAGTGTGGAAATTTTCCCCAACAGTCAGTTGGGGACAGAAGCCGATATGTTGCAACAAATGGAAACAGGCTCCCTGGATTTTGGGTTTATTACCAATGCCTATTTAAGTACACGTGCTGAGGAATTTAACGCCTGGTTTATGCCCTTTTTATTTGAAGATTTGGCCGATGCCAGCGAAGCTCGACATTCAGAACCGGCCAAGCAAATGCTTAAAAATTTAGAGTCCCAGGGCTTGATTGGTTTAGATTTCTCCTTTGCAGGCAACCGGCACATTTTAATGCAAACAGGGGCGGTCACCTCGCCTGAGGATTTGAAAGGTAAAAAACTGCGCATCATCGGCAGTCCGGCCATGTCCGATTTTTGGGCTGGTTTAGAGGTGGGAACCTCCCCCATGCCGTTGCCCGAAGTTTACACCTCCTTACAAACTGGGGTGATCGACGGCATTGATATTGATCTTGACGCTCTGGTGACCCTCAATCTATATGAGATTGCCCAAGATTTAACCCTCACCAACCACATGGCCTTTCCAGCTGTGGTGGTGATGAGCAAAGTGACCTTTGATAAACTGTCTCCAGAAGATCAACAGATCGTGTTGGATGCTATGGAGGCGGCTATCGCTTGGGGGATAGAGGATGCCATTAAGCGGGAGGAAGAAAATCTTCAATTTGTGACCGATCAGGGCCTCAACATTACGGAGATGAAAGATCATTCCGCCTTTGACGCTGTTAAGGAAGAGCTGTACTCCAAGTATAGTGAAAACCCGATCATTAAAGAATTTATTGAAGTGAATCAATAGAAGCATAGCTAATTTGGGGAGGCAGATCATGTGGCTGAAACAGTTAAGTGACTGGATCTATACAGTGGAAAAAGGATTGGTCATCATTTTGGTCGCCACCATGTTTTTCTCCTTAAGTGCCGGCGTTATTTTCCGCTACTACTTAAACGATCCATTGCTATGGTCGGACGAGCTGGCCATCTTTGCCCTGATCTGGCTGACGTTTTTGGGAGGAAGCATGTCCATTAAACGGCAGCAATCCGCTGCCGTTACCCTTTTTACCGATCGTTTACAAGGCAGGCTCAAATGGCTTGTCATCAGCATTGGTTTTGCCATCATCACTCTCTTTTGTCTTTATTTGCTTTACATCTGCTATCATTGGTTAGCTTCACCCAATATTGCCATTCAGCGTTCCAGTTCCATGCGACTCCCTATGATTTACGTTTACCTGAGCGTGCCGGTGGGGTTTGCTTTTATGATGATTCATGCCCTTGCTTTATTTAAAGATAGTTTAAAGCGGGAACAGGCCGATGATGAAAGCTGAGAGGAGAATCTAACATGGGGTAGCTTTACTTATTTTTATTGTTTTACTGCTGTTACGCATTCCCATCGCCATTGTCCTAGGCATCACCAGCTTAGCCTATATTATCTTGTCAGGCAATCTGGGTCTACTCATTTCAGCTCCACAACGGCTATACTCAGGCCTGGAAAACTACGGACTGATTGCCATTCCCTTATTTACATTGGCAGGAGAACTGATGAATTCCGGCGGGATTACCAAAAGGCTGGTTTACTTTGCCAAGGTGCTGTTTGGTCATTATCGAGCTGGACTGGCCTACGTTAACGTCGTGGCCAATATGTTTCTGGCTTCCATTATTGGTTCGGCCACGGCTCAGATTGCCATGATGAGCCGCGTCATGGTGCCTGCCATGGAGGAAGAAGGATACAGAAGGGAATTTAGTGCAGCCACGACCGCATCGGCAGCCTTACTGGGGCCCATCATTCCACCCAGCATGCTGTTTATCATTTATGGGGTAAGCTCCGGGGCATCTATCGGTCGAATGTTTATGGCCGGCATCATTCCAGGGATCTTATTAGCCATTGGCTTTATGTGTTTGATTGCTTATTTCGGGTATAAATACCAATTGCCTAAATCGGAAAAAGAAACGTTGAAAAATGCTATCCAGGCTGGTATCCGTGTCCTTCCCGCCTTATTGGTACCCGGGGTGATTATTTGGGGAATTTTAAGCGGTGTGTTTACCCCTACGGAATCGGCAGCCATTGCCTGCTTAATTGGTCTTGTTGTGGGCTTTTTCATTTACCGCGATTTAAAGGTAAAAGATATTCCGGGGATTTTGGTGAATACGGCTGTTACCACAGCGACGGTAACTCTGCTCATTGCCATGGCCAATCTGTTCGGCTGGGTCTTAACCTTTGAACAAATTCCCCAAAAATTAACGGAGTGGATGGTGACTTTAACGGAGAGTCCGATTATCTTCTTACTCCTTACTAACTTGTTACTGTTGTTCATCGGCACTCTGATTGATGGGATTGCCGCTTTGGTGATTCTGGTGCCCATCTTTATGCCGCTGATCAGTGCTTACGGAATTGACCCGATTCATTTTGGCATCATCATTTGTATTAACTTAACCATTGGACTCCTTACGCCGCCAATCGGGGCTGGCTTGTTTATTGCCTCTTCCTTAAGTGAAGTAAAATTGGAAACTCTTACCAAAGTGCTGTGGCCCTTTATTGTTGTGGCTATTCTTGTGCTTCTGATCATCACCCTTTGGGCGGATGTTGTTCTGTGGATTCCCTCTTTTGTTTCTTAAATTATTACACTCGGTGCTAAACCATGTTAAAGAGGCTCAGGGGTTTAACATAAAAAGTTTAGGGTGTCCTTTACGGGACACCCTTTTTGGGTTATAAAAATTCTTCCACCAATACTTGCTTTAGGTATTCTTTTTCAGGCAAGTCTCTTTTTAGCGAAGCCGTTTTTTGCTGCAGCATATTTTCATAGCTGGGTTTCTCTTTTTTATAGATGAGACCGATCACTAATTCATCTGTTTCCTGCAGCAGGCGGGTGGCTTGCCCCAAGTCGGTGGGATCATAATCGTCCATGGTGTCTAAATCCACCAAGCGTTCTTTATACCATTGATAGGTATGCTTTTTGTTAAAGGTGACACAAGGACTAATCACATTGACTAAAGCAAAGCCATCGTGTTTAATGCCATCTGCAATTAAGCGGCGCAACTGTTTAATGTTGCTGGCTATACCTTGCGCCACATAGGTGCATCCGTTGGCCAGTGCCAGGGAGAGGGGGTGGATCGGTTCTTCCACAGAGCCGTAAGGGGTGGAGCCGGACACATACCCCATTTCGCTCGTGGGGGAAGTTTGCCCTTTGGTATTGCCGTAAACGTTGTTATGCATCACGATGTAGGTAATGTTTACATTGCGCCGGACAGCGTGGATAAAATGGTTCAGGCCAATGCCGTACCCATCTCCGTCTCCTCCGGCCACCACCACATGCAGATTGGGATTGGCCATGCGGATGCCAATGGCCACCGGCAGGGTGCGGCCATGCATCGAATGAAATCCGTAGGAATTAAAATATTCATTGATTTTTCCGGAGCAGCCAATGCCAGCCACCAGCACCAAATCTTTGGGGTGGATATTTAATTGGGCGCAGGCATCTTGCATTCCTTTTAAGACGCCGTGATCTCCGCATCCAGGGCACCAGGTGGCTCTCTGCTTTACGAAATCTTTGTAGGTAAGCATTGTTTAACCTCCTCCAGCAGCTCTTTGGGGGTAAAGGGTGTACCGTCAAATTTTAAGACGCTGTGAATCTTATGGTGGACGGGTAACTCAGCCCGGATTAAATAGGCCAGCTGTCCCTGATAGTTGTGTTCCACCACAATGATGGTCTCCACCTCATTGAGCACGGGTTCCACTTCTTGGGTAGGAAAAGGCCACAGGCGTTTAATCTGCATATAGCGGGTGTCTGGTAATTGACGGATCACTTCCAAGATAGGCCCTTTGGTGGACCCCATTCCAATGATTAATGTACGGGCATGGTCGGGCCCATAGAGGCGGATCGGTTGATAGCGGGAGGCATCCATTTTTTCAATTTTGCGCATCCGCTTCGAAACCATTTTGATCCGTTCCTTTGGGTCGTACAGGTCGATGGAGCCATCTTCATGGTGCTCATCACCAGAGGAAACAAACAGCATATTCTCTTGACCCGGAAATGCCCGAGGCGAGATCCCATCAGGTGTATCCAGATAGCGTTTATAATTGGGAGTATTGGGATCGGCGATTTTACCTCGATCAATGGTAAAACTGTCCACATCGATCGCTTCCAGATCAATGGTTTGCTTTCGTAAGGCTAGGTCCTGATCAGCGGCAATGATGACCGGGCATTGGTAATAATCGGCCAGGTTAAAGGCGGCCACCATATCTTCAATACATTCATCCACGGTTCCTGGTGAGATGACGATGCGGGGAAATTCGCCGTGGGAGCCGTGAATTAAATGTTTGATATCGCTCTGTTCATGGCGGGTGGGCATACCGGCACTGGGCCCTGGCCGCTGGGTATCGATAATCACCACAGGCACTTCCGTCATACCCGCTAAACCCATCGCTTCAGTCATCAGGGAGATGCCAGGACCAGATGTGGCGGTCATGGCCCGCACGCCGGTAAAACTGGCTCCAATCACGGTGCATAAAGCGGCAATTTCATCTTCCATCTGTAAACAGTAACCGCCTACTTCAGGCAACTTTTTAGCCATCCACTCCAGGATATCGGATGCTGGGGTAATGGGATAGCCGGCAAAGACCCGGCATTGGGCAGCCAGAGCCCCATAGGCCATCGCTTCATTGCCGGACATCAATAGTTTGGGGGTGGGAACATCCGGCTTTTTGATGGCGTCATGGGAGATGGTTAAGCGCTCATCTTTATATTCATACCCTTTTTTCAGGGCTTGTTTATTTTGCTCTACGATTTTTTCCCCTTTGGATCCAAAGCGTTTTTCGATAATGGTGTAGCCTGCTTCTAAATCTAAATCTAGCAGGCGGACGAGGACCCCCAAAGCCACCATGTTGCGCATGATGTCACTGCCGATTTCTTTGGCCATCTGCTTAAAGGGTATGGCAATAAACTTCTGTGAAGGTGCACCTTCGGGAATTTGAGTTACGATGGCGGGATCGTATATGGCCAGGGCTTCTTGAGCCATCTCTCCCACCAGCTCATCCATACTTTCCTGGTGCAAGGCCACCAAAATATCCACTTCATTTCCCCGGGCATATATTCTACGGGAGGAGAGATGGGCTTCATAAGTGGTGTTTCCTCCCACGATCACCGTTGGGAAGCTGCGGAAGGTGTTTCCTTCCAATCCGCATTCTTTGGCAATATAGACCAACATTTCCCCCATGGAATCAATGCCTTCACCTGTTTTTCCACCGATTTTTACCAAGATGCTGTCTTTTACCATACTCATCGTTAAAATGCTCACCTCTTTTGGTGGAATTTTTGGATAGCAGTTTACCCTTAATCCTATCACATGTATTCAATTTTAGAAATATATAGGTTGCTATTTTTATTCTGTCATTAGCCTTTAAACACTCAACCCCTACTCACAACATAACTTTATATTCAATATAATACGAAAAAAGTATATTAGTATAATTATAATAGTATTTTGTACTCAATTTTATTTTGTGCTATAGTTATTGTAGATTGGCACTTCTG
>CALFAC010000102.1 GCA_937927935.1 uncultured Bacillaceae bacterium | reverse complement strand
AGTGACCGATGGCTTTTCCTCTTTTCACTTTTTGCGAACTTAATTATACGTGATCGAATGTTTTATCCACATTTTAGTGTGAATAAGGCATTATTTTTGTGGATAACTTGTGAACGGATTGGGGAAAACTAGTTTCAGTCATCATTTGCATACACGTTAACTTTATGTATGTTACAATTATATTTCAGATTTTTTGCAATAATTTTTTAAATATATTTGCTGTTTCAAGGGGTTATGTTTAGAAGAAGATAAATTCTTAAATAGGTTTATCCACAAAACCGTGTGGATAAACCTATTATTTTGTGGATAATCATGTGGATGAATCGATATTATGATTACACGATCCTGTTGAAAAAGGGGTGGATTTTGAAAGGGAGCGAGGAAAAATTTAAAGGTCAAATACTTGCTGTAAGCGCCAAGGTTTGACCGGAAGTGTATGCGGATTACAGTTTGGTTCTCAGTTTCCACAATTCGGGGAAGAAGTATTGGTTAAGGCCTTCCCGTAGGTAAGCTACCCCAGAAGAGCCACCCGTCCCCCGCTTGAAGCCAATGATGCGTTCCACCGTTTTCATATGGCGGAAGCGCCACTGCATAAAGGAGTCTTCAATATCCACCAGCTTTTCAGCCAGCTGGTAGAGATACCAGTAGCGGTCCACATTCCGGTAAACGGTGAGCCAGGCCTCTTCCACCGAAGGATCTTCCTGATAGGGTTGGGTGTAGTCCCGCTCTAGAAGCTGAGGATTGATTTTGAAACCGGCTCGGGCTAAGGCCTTGATGGAGACATCGTATAGACTGGGGGCCTGGTAAGCTACCATCAGCTGGCGGTGTAGCTCAGGCTCTTTTTCATAGATTTTAAGAATATGTTCCGTTTTGTACCCCATGGCAAATTCAATCAGCCGGTACTGGAACGATTGAAAACCGGACGCCTGCCCCAAATAGGAGCGGAACTGCATGTATTCAGCCGGGGTGAGAGTGGATAGCACATCCCAGGCTTGAATAATCTGAGTCTGGGTTCTGGAAACCCGAGCCAGCATTTTAAAAGCGGGGTCAAAATCATCTTTTTCAATGTGCCGGATGGCCGCTTGAACTTCGTGCAAAATCAGTTTCATCCACAGTTCGCTCACCTGATGGATAATGATAAACAACATTTCATCATGATGATCTGACAAGCGGTGCTGACTGGATAAGATTTTATCCAAATGCAGGTACTCTCCATAGGTCATGCGGTGGGAGAAGTCGGTGTAAATGCCTTCTTCTTTCTGATTTTTGTTTGGATCAAGACTGTTTGCCTGTGTGGACTGGTGGGTGACCGTTTGATCCTGCTGATTTTCTCCTTTGGTCATCTCAATTCCCCCTCTGTTTACTTCTGTTTTCAATGGCCCCTCTGCTCAACATCTTCTAAGTTGACTGTGTGGAGGTTAACGATCGTCTCTTTAAACATAACGTCGACTTATCTAGTTTCACCTTTACTACAACTCTCTTTGCTATAACCGTCATTTTTACAAAGGTCTGATTACCGCCCGGACGGGGCTGCCATCAGCATCCTTTAAAGGTAAGGGAAGCGCAATCAGTTCATAGTCGCCGGGTTGGACGTGGTCCAGCATCAGGTTTTCCAAAATGTGAATGCCGTGCCGGTACAGGGCGTGATGGGTGGGCAGTGTCTTGCTGTCCAGAGGATCGACGGAAGGCAGATCAACCCCCATCAGTTTGATCCCTTTTTCCTGTAAGAAAGGCGCCAAGTCAGGATGTAAGACAGGAATCGCCTCCGGAAAGCGTTCCGGATTGTTGGGAAGAGAGGTGCGCAGAAGCAGCCGGGTCACGCCCTCCAGACTAAAGGCTTGCAAAGCATGGCGGTTAATCACTTCACAGTGGGAGACGTCAATCAGGCGGGCCGGCCCGATAAACACCTCCAGGTCCAGATCCATAATTTTGGGTCCCTCATCATCGAAATGAAAGGGAGCATCCACATGGGTGCCGGAATGGACGCTGGTGGTGATTTGACCGATGTTGACCGATCCTGTTTCCGCTTTGGTGGCGCTGAGTTTAAAGGAAAAAGGCGTGTCCCCCGGCCAATGGGCCAAACCGTTATGCAGGGGCTGGGAGATGTCGATCCACTTCCGCTTTTTTTCTGCGGGCTGTTGTGCTGAGGTCATTTTAAGCCACCACCTCTCGGGTATTGGTATAATTTTTATATAACTCTTCATCCATAATCCGCTTCAAAATTTGAACCGTCTGCCACACCTCTTCATAGGTGTTGTACAGCGCCACGGGAGCCAGGCGGATGCCGTTGGGCATTCTGAAGTCGGGAATCACGCCCTCGGCTTTAAGGGCTTTACAGATGCGGGCCCCTTCCGGGTGTTCCAGGAGAACATGACCGCCCCGCCGCTCATCTTCCAGGGGATTGCCGATTTGAAAGCCGTATCCATCCAGTTCGTGTTGAATCAGATCCAGCATATAACGGGTCAGTTTCAAGGATTTATGACGAATGGCCTCCAGGCCCGCCTCCTTAAATATCTGTAAAGCACCGATCAACGGGGCCATGCTTAACACATGGGGGGTGCCCAGTTGATAAGCTCCTGCATTTTGAGCGGGTGTAAAGCGATGTTCCATATCAAACTGCTTGGATTTATCGGAACCAAACCAACCGGCAAGTCCAGGCAGTCGGCCAAAATGACGCCGGTTGACGTACAGACCGGCCACACTGCCGGGGCCACCGTTTAAATATTTGTAGGTGCACCAGAAGGCAAAATCAACCTGCCATTGGCTTAAGGCGTGGGGAATGGCACCGATGGAGTGGCACAGATCAAAGCCGATCACAATGCCCCGCTCATAGGCTGCCCGGGTAAGGCGCTCCATATCTAACAGCTGTCCACTCCGGTAGAGAACGCTGGGAAGCACCACCAGGGCCACCTCATCGGTCATGGCATCTATCAGGTCATCCTCTTCTAAGGTGCGCCCGTCCCGGCTTTTTACCCGAATCAGGTGCTGGTCCGGGTCAAACCCTTTCAGTCTCAACTGACTTTGCAAGGCATAGATGTCTGAGGGAAAATTAAGTTCATCGGCCACAATTTTGGTCCTTTTCCCTTCAGGCTGATAAAACGTGGCCACCAACTGGTGCAGGTTAAGGGTGGTGGAGCCGGTAACCACCACTTCTTCCGGTTCAGCCCCCACCAAGGGGGCCATCAAGCGGCCTAACCTTTCCGCCAGGTAAAACCAGGGGTGTTTCCCTTGGGTCCAGCCGTCAATGGCGTAAGTTTTCCAGGCGTCCAGCATCTCCAGGACCGCCTGCTCCGCCTCCTTAGACATGAGACCCAGAGAGTTGCCGTCGAGATAAATTTTTCCCTTAGGTACATAAAAGCGGCTGCGAAACGATGCTAACGGATCCTTCTGATCCAGCCTGCGGGCCTCATCGAGGGAAAACGGGTCATGCATTTCTTCCTGATGTGTCACGGGGGTCCCTCCTATTGTTTCAATTTTGCCTCTATTTGTCTTTGATCATATAATGGAAGTTGATACGATGTCAATGACATGATGTCAATAAAGGGGTTGAAAAAGATGGTGAAGGATTCCAGGGAGGAAATGGGGGACAATCAGCGGGAAGATAAACCGCTTTCAGCGCGGCAGCGGCAGGCGCTCCAGACGCGGCAGAAACTGCTGGAGGCCGGCTATGCCGTCTTTTTGGAACAGGGCTTTCAGAAGGCCACCATCTCCCAGATCATAAAAAAAGCGGAGACCGGTTATGGCACCGCCTACGTCTATTTTCAAAATAAAGATGAACTCTTTGTGGAAGTGATGGATGATGTGATGAAGCGCTTTTACGAGGTGGCGGAGTTTCCCTTTTTTCCGGAAACGAAAGAGGAAGCCTATGAGATGATCGCCCATCAGGTGGGCCGCTTTTTGGAGTTGGCCCAGCTCCATCGGCCGATCATGCGGGTGGTGAAGGAGGGAATTGGCATTTCACCCCTGGTGGAAAAAAGGTGGCGGGAGATCAGGGAGCGCTTCATTGAACGCATCGCCCAGGATATCCGCTATGCCCAACAGAAGGGGCTGGCCCGCCAAGATTTGGATGCGTTGCTCGTGGCCCGGGGCTGGTTTTACGCCAATGAAATGTTTATGTGGTATATGGTGGAGGAGGAGTCGCCCCCTCCGTTGGAGGAGATTGTGAAAAATTTAACCGGCCTGTATACGGGAGGGCTGTATCTTTAGGAAGCGCGTGACAAGAGGTTTTCACTGTCGGTGCGGATCTCCTCCCGTTCATTTTTAATGAATGTAATATAATAGGCCCAATTTTTGTCAATTTATACCAATATCAGGGTACATTATCCTAATGATCATTTTTACTACTCAGAAATCATTAATTTTGGGCCTTCCCGTGCCGATAAATTAAATAAAGGAGTTTGGTCGAGAGGGAGGCTTTTTTATGGGGATAGAGCCGGTTTTTTCATCATCTCTTCATCTCCAAAACCAGAAAAAGCTGGAAATGCAAATTGAGGGAGAGCACCGCGATAACCGCCCATCGGCTGAAGAACGACTGAGCAGTCCCAACCTGGAGATGACCAGGGAACAGTTGGAAAAAACGGTCAGAGGTTTAAACAATTTTTTGGAGCCCTCCCATACCTCTTTAAAGTTTGTCTTGCATGAAGAGTTGGAGCGCTACTATGTGAAACTGATCGATGTGGAGACGGAAGAGGTGATTCGGGAGATCCCGCCGGAGAAAATTTTGGACATGTATGCATCCATCCTCAAGTTTGTCGGACTTTTGGTGGATGAGAAGGCATAGGCGGCCACAGGAAAAGAGGAAGACGAAGTTTTTCGTGGATTGACAGGATGAACGGGAGGAACAGATTATGGTGATGAGAATTGCAGGCTTGGCCACAGGAATGGATATTGACCAGATTGTAAGGGACTTGATGCGGGCTGAACGGATCCCCATGGACAAGCTCTTTCAGAAACGGGAATGGCTCAACTGGCAGCGGGAAGCGTATCGGGAGATTAACTTAGCCCTCAGAAATTTTCGCGACACCTATTCCAACATGCGCTTGCAGTCCACCTTTATTGGCTTGAAGGCCACCAGTTCCAATGAGCTGGGTTTAAAAGTGTCTGCCGGAGCCTCAGCCATCGCCGGGACGTATCAAGTGAAGGTGAATCAGTTGGCCAGCGGCGCACAGGTGCCCACCGGCAAAATTTTAGTGGGGGAAGATGAGAACACGCCTGCCACGGCTAACACCAAGATTTTTGAAGCCATGGGCCGGGGAAGTGATCAAGGGGATCTGAAGATCAAGGTAGCCGTGGTGAATGAAAAAGATAATTCCGTGCGAGAAGCCACCCTAACCATCACGGCTCAGGATACTTTTGCCAGTCTGGCTCAGAAACTGGCTCGGGCTACGGATGGCGAAGGCAAAAGCTTGGGGATTCAGGCCAGCTTTGATGATAAACTGGGCAGTTTCTTTATCACCACCCGTGAAACGGGAGAACATATGGGGCTTAAAATTAGTGCGGCTGATGATGAGAACAATGGATTTGAGCCCGGTACAGGGGTCGGCTCGTTCCAGCATTTTCTCACCAAATACCTTTTGGGCGTGGATGAGGCCGAGTTGGAGCAACTGGCCAATCCTGAAGATCACCAAACTGCACCGTCCGTGATCATCGAGCGGGATGGTCAGGAGATTCAAGGGGTTCTCTTTAAAGGCCAAAATGCCAAATTTACTTTTGACGGCATTGAAGTGGAACATGCCACCAATACGGTGACGGTCCGGGGGCTCACCTTAAATCTGTTACAAGCCAGTGGAGATGAAGTGTACACCATCTCCGTCCAGTCCAATCCGGACGAGGTGTTTAATAAAATTAAAGCCTTTGTGGATGCCTACAATGAGCTGGTGGACAAGCTGAACGGGAAGCTGAATGAGCCCCGCTATCGGGATTATCCGCCTCTCACGGACGAACAGCGGGAGGCCCTGTCGGAGAAAGAGATCGAACGCTGGGAGGAAAGGGCCAAAAGCGGTTTGCTGCGCAATGATGCTCTCCTCAGGGATGTTTTGTACAGCTTGCGCCAGGCTTTCACCAATCCGGTTGATGGCATTCCCCAAGGGCAGTTGCGTCACCTGTCGGAGATTGGCATCACCACCACCCCCAACTGGCGGGATGGCGGCAAGCTGATGATTGATGAAACCAAGCTGCGTCAGGCCATTGAAGAGCGGCCCGATGAAGTGATGGCGCTCTTTACCCAAGCGCCTGCTGAGGAAAACAATCAGAATCAGATGGGGATCGGCCGCAGGGTGTATGAGCTCTTGGGCACGGCCATGTCCAGGATTACGGAGCGGGCCGGAACGGCAGGCGTGACCATCGCCGATCAGAGCGTTTTGGGTAAACAGATCAAAAGCTTGGACCAGCAGCTGGATCGGTGGGAAGACAGACTGGCTAAAATTGAAGAACGCTATTGGCGGCAGTTTACCGCCATGGAAAAGGCCGTTCAGCAGATGAATGAGCAAAGCAATATGCTGTACAGCTATTTCTTTAGTATGATGGGCACGGGTGGCAGATAATGGCAGAGCGTATAGATCTTTTAAAGCAGCTTGTCCAACAGACCAGGGCCATTGAAAGCCACTTGGACAGGATCAAACCCAACCTAGAGGAAAATGATCCTGCTCTGGTGGAAGCGTTTCAAAAACAGGTTGAACAGCGGGCTGAAATTTTGGCCCGCTTTGACCGCTTGGTTAAGGACGAAGGTCTTCCCTGGTCTAAGGAGGAGATCAACTTCCTTAAGAAACTGGAGAAGATGGAAAAGAAGCTGCAGGAAGAGATGAACAGCCTGTACGCCGCTTTTAGACACCAGATCAACAAATTGGAACAGGGCAAGCAGGCCAGTCAAAAATATGGCCAGGCCCATGTCTATTCAGAAGGGGCCTTTTTTGACCAGCGCCAATAAAGGAGGAAGATGGTTGTCTGTCCGAAATCCTTATCAAGCGTATAAACAAACGGCCGTGGAAACGGCATCACCTGGCGATTTAACCCTAATGCTGTATAGCGGCTGCCTCAATTTCATCAAGCAGGGCAAGGCGGCCATGGAAGCGGGACAGATTGCGGAGAAGAACACCTATTTGCAAAAGGCGCAGGATATTATCCGGGAGCTGATGGTGACCCTGGACACCCGCTATGAGGTGGCCCAGAATATGATGCGCATGTATGATTACATTTTGCACCGGTTGATTGAAGCCAATATAAAAAACGACCCCACCATTTTAAATGAAGTGGAGGACTATATCAGCCAGTTTCAGGAAACATGGAAACAGGTGTTGCAAATCAACCGGCAAAAACAGTATGGGGGAGGTGGAACCGATGGCACTCGACTCTAAATATGTGGTGTTCCGTTTGGGCAAGGAAGATTATGGCGTGCCCATTGAGCAGGTGATCTCCATTGAACACATTAAGGAACCCACCTTGATCCCCCGCATGCCTAAACATATCAGAGGGGTGCTCGATATTCGGCAGACGGTGATGCCCATTGCCGATCTGCGTGTTTACCTGCTTGAAGCCGATATGCAAGATACTGATGAGACGCGCATCATCGTGGTCAATGTGAACAATCAGTCCATGGGCCTGGTGGTGGATGAGGCCAAGGATGTGGTGGATCTGGATCCCAGCCAGATCCAAAGCCTGCAGATCAAAGGAGCCGCCTCCGAAAGCGTGCTGGGCATCGGTAAGGTGGATGAACGGCTCATCATCCTGCTTAATCTGGAAAAATTGCTGGATGAACTGGATCCCGAACAGATCATGCAGGAGATCCAGGAAGCGCTGGGACAGGAAACCGATGAAAAGGCGGGCGAAGGGAAAGAGGCCGACGGGGAAGAGGAGGAGCGGCCGGAACAGAGTGAAGAGCAGGAGGAAGCGGAGTCTCAGAATGCTGAAGACGTCAAGGCTTAAGCGGGCTTGTTAACCTCCCGTATGGCTTGTTAGCTTCCTTTACGGCTTGAAAAATCGCTTCATCCAAAAAGAGTAACAAATTTTTAACTGGATGAAACAACTGGGGATGGAGTAGTATAGAAGCAAGGAGGGTGAAGCGATGAAGTTTAATATTCGCGGAGAGAATGTGGAAGTCACTCCTGCCTTGCGCGAGTATGCCCAAAAAAAATTGAGCCGCCTCAAGCGCTATTTTGATGAAGAGCTGGATTTAGAAGTGAATGTCACCTTAAAAGTGCGCCGGGACGGTCACGGGGTGGAAGTCACCATTCCCATGCCCCGCCTGTTGCTCAGGGCAGAAGAAAAAAGCGGTGATATGTACGCCTCGGTCGATTTAGTGGTGGAAAAACTGGAACGGCAAATCCGGAAATATAAAACCAAAATCAACCGTAAACTGCGCCAGGATGGCAGCGTCAAACAGCTGGTTCAGCAGGTTTCTGGGGAAAGCCAGCCCAAAGTGGCCACGGAGACGGAAGCTGACGGCATCGACATTGTGCGGGTTAAACGGTTTAATTTAAAACCGATGGACGCTGAGGAAGCGGTTTTGCAAATGGATTTATTAGGTCATAATTTTTTCGTTTTTTCCGATGCGGAGACCAATAAAGTAAGCGTGGTGTATAAACGGAAAGATGGGCGCTATGGCCTGATCCAGCCCGAATAATCCTGCTTCAGTCTGCAAAATCATGATGCAGCCTGAATCATCATTATGCGTGTGCATGAACAGAAATGCTCCCGGCAAATACCGGGAGCTTCTTCATTTAGTCTGGAAAAGGAGAGTCATCGAGAAAAGAGCGTCAAAAGAGGAAAAAAGTCTTGTACTAAAAGTCTTGTGCTAAAGCGTAAGGATTTGAACGAACGGTTAGGGCAAGGTGACCGATTGGGTATCCAGCCATGCTTTAAGCTCGCCGCTTCCCAGGGGTGGGCTAAAGAGGTAGCCTTGAGCCAGCTGGCAGCCATACTGTTGCAACAGGGCCGCCTGTTCTTGCGATTCCACCCCTTCCGCCACCACTTTGAAATGTAAACGATGGCCCAGCTCAATGATGCTTTTCACGATTTCCCTGGTTTTGGCGCTATACAGCAGGTCACCAGTAAAGGAGCGATCCAATTTAACCATGTCGGCCGGCAAGTTTTTTAGATAGTGCAGGGAGGAATAATGGGTGCCAAAATCATCGATCACGATGTGGCAGCCCAACTGTTTGAGCCGATATAAAATCTCTAGGGCGCGATCCTGTTTACAAATCATGGCTGACTCGGTAATCTCTATGTGCAAGTTCCCAGGATGAAGGCCGGAGCGCTCCAAAGCTTCTTCCACCATATGGGGCAGGTTTTCCCGTTGCAGCTGCCGGGCTGAAACGTTGACGCTCACGCTTAAATGGGGATAACCCTGGCTTTGCCACTGTTTGGTTTGCCGGCAAGCGGTATGAAGCACCCATTGACCAATGTCGGTAATCAGATCGTTATCTTCAGCGTATGGCAAAAATTCGGTGGGCGAGATGGGGCCGATGGCAGG
>CALFAC010000101.1 GCA_937927935.1 uncultured Bacillaceae bacterium | reverse complement strand
GACTGGGCTAATGGAAGCACTTCAGGCAGGGCCATCATTTAAACACCTCCTGTCCTTTATATTGTATACTATGGTCAGCGTAATTTAAGGAGGGAGTTTAGCATGGCCAAATATGCCATTGTGGATAAGGAAACATGTATTGCCTGCGGGGCATGTGGCTTAGCCGCTCCAGATATATTTAATTATGATTACGAAGGATTGGCTGAAAACATACTGGATGAAAACACAGGAACCAATGCGATCCCTGCCCCATTGGAAGATGATCTGGCCGATGCCGAAGAGAGTTGTCCCACCCAATCCATTAAAGTGGCTGAACAACCTTTTGACGGGGATCCAAACAAATTTGATCAATAGTTTGAAAGTATCTCCCCAGTTGGACAAGCTTTTTTAAAGCCAGCGTTTTAAGAAGCAAAAGCCCCAAATGAAGGGGCTTTATTGAAAAAGTGAAATATGGTTAAGCATAGCGACCACTTTCAAGACGACTCACGCGACGTTCTAAACGGTTAACCTCACGGGTAAGGCGTTCCGTTTGATTTTCTAGCTGACGTACTCTCCTTTCCAAAGAGAACAAAGGAAATCCTGGAATACCTGGGCCTTGAACACCTGGGCCAGGGCCAAATTGTGGCTGAAACGGACCTGGAGGTGGCTCCATCTGACGGTTTTCACTCATATAAGGATAAAATGGGTAACCTTGTTGAAACACAGCGTGCATGACAGTCCCTCCCTAAAGATTGATGATAACAGTCTATGGTGATTGGCCGGTAAGGGATTGGACGTTTGTACTAATTTGGTTTAATAAAGTGCAAATGGGTTTGTGCGGATCAACACCTGCCTTCTCCTTCCTGTATTTGTCGCGCATCAATCAATCTGTTCCAGTCAATACTGGTAAAGATAGAAGAAGTTAAAATTGATATGTCCAGAGGTAAGGAGGAAGGACAGTGGGACAGATTACACTAAGACCCGAATTATTAACGACCGGTGGGCAAGCGGCCAGCATTATGCTTGATGAGCAATATGTAGGCTCATTTACGGCCGTTTACAGAGAAAGTGATGCACTGTTTGGGATGATTCAGTTGGATAAAGAACGGTTGGCCAGTGGAAATAAGGAGCAAATAGATCGCTATATGCAGGCCTATGTTCAAGATATGGCCCATTCCTTAGGGGTGGAGCAGTGTAATGTGATAGTCACTTACAGTGAACTGAGCCATATTTTAAGCCTGGATGATGGAGAGGAGCATGATGAAGAGACGTATGTTGATGTGGAAGCCGATGATGATGTCGAGCTGGTCATTGAATGGGTGCGTGAAGAGGTTGATACCCTGATATTGGATATCTATGAGCAACATGGGGAAGAAAGTTTATACCTGGGTCAGGCCACGGTAAATATCGGAGATAAAGAGATGACCGTGTTAGTTGATTTTGAAAATCCTGGCCATGGTGAGTTACGGGAACAAGTGGCTTACCATTTGGTGGATCTGTTGGAAGAGGAGTATCAGTTTGAGACAATCACGATTACCATGCAGTATAACGACGAAGTGATTGATGAGTTTCATTTTGATTATCAAGACCAGGTTGGGTTTGTTGGCGTTGAGGAGGAAGAAGGCCCTCAAATGGTTAATTAAATTTGAGTTGTGCGGAAGGGTTCCCGACGGGGAGCCTTTTTTTTCATGCTGAAAATCGATATACTTCTATATAATCACCTTAATGATAAAAGTTTTCTCGAAAAAGGTATCAATCGGTCAATCTAATGATTTTAAAAAGAAACGCTGGAAAGAGGAAGATGGATGGCGCTACCTCTTAAATTTATGGAACGCATGAGACGGTTACTTGCAGCTGAAGCTGATCCTTTTTTCACCAGTTTGCTTTCTTCCCGCGCTTACGGCCTGCGGGTTAATACACTAAAGTGGGAGATTGAGGAAGCTGTAAACCAATTACCCTTTCATCTTGAACCCATCCCTTGGGTTCCAGAGGGGTTTTACTACCAAGAGCAGGAGCGGCCGGCAAAGCATCCTTATTACCATGCCGGACTGTATTATATTCAAGAGCCCAGCGCCATGGCACCTGGAGCACTCCTTCCGATTCAACCAGGCGATAAGGTGCTTGATTTGTGTGCGGCACCCGGAGGAAAGTCCACCCAGGTGGCCGCTCGGTTGAAGGGGAAAGGGGTGCTCGTTTGCAACGATATTAGTGCTGAGCGTATCAAAGCTCTGGTTAAAAATATAGAACTGTTTGGAGTGCGAAACGCCTTAATCACCAATGAAACGCCGCAACGTTTGGCTAACGTTTTTCCTGCGTATTTTGATAAAATCCTGATCGATGCCCCCTGTTCAGGAGAAGGCATGTTTAGGAAAAACCCTGAGCTGGTAAAAAGTTGGTCTCCCCAGCTGATCGAACAATGCGTCATCATGCAGGAAAACATATTGGACCAAGCCGCACAGATGCTTAAACCTGGTGGCCTCATGCTTTATTCCACTTGCACTTTTGCCCCCGAGGAAAACGAATGGCAAGTGGCCCGCTTTCTTTCCCGGCACCGCCAATTTGAGCTTCTAGATATTCAAATTTCTTTTTCCTTATCTTCGGGTCGAACGGAGTGGCTTGCTGATCTTGATGTGGATGCTCAGATCAAGTCTCAAATCAACCGGACCATTCGTCTGTGGCCGCATCACATTGAGGGAGAGGGCCATTTTTTAGCGCTGCTTAAAAAGAAAGATGGAGATGATGCATCTGTTATACCCGGAAAACGTTCAATCCTTACGGAGCGGGATCTGACTGAATTTCGCCGCTTTGAAAAGGAACTGTTTAAGAAAACTGTAGAAGAGATGGCCGAGGGAACTTTGGTTTTGTACAAAAATCACCTCTCCCTTAAACCAGATGGCCTTCCCAATTTAGACGGATTAAAGGTGGTGCGCTCAGGCTGGTATCTCGGCGAGTTGAAAAAAAATCGGTTTCAACCCAGTCAAGCTTTGGCGATGGGACTGAACAGCCATGAGGTGCGCAAAATCATCTCCTTCCAACCGGATGATGATGCCCTGCTGCGTTATCTGAAAGGAGAAACGCTGACACAAACCGGGGAAAAAGGATGGAAATTGATCTGTGTGGACCGCCATCCGTTAGGGTGGGCGAAGCAAGTTGGAGGGATGTTAAAAAATGAATATCCGCCTGCTTGGCGTTGGCTGCCCTAGTAGGCGGAAAACGGGAGGCATAACGGTGCGTTTAGATCGCTTGTTGGCCAATATGGGTTATGGTAGCCGGAAAGAAGTAAAGAAGTGGCTTAAAGCAGGAGTTGTGACCGTAAATGGGCAGGTGATCAGAGAAGGGCAAACCAAGGTGGATCCGGCTGAAGATCACATCCAGTTTCAAGGAGAGACCGTTGTTTACACCCCATATATCTACCTGATGTTAAATAAGCCTCAGGGAGTGGTCTCCGCCAGACATGATCCCCATTTTCCCACGGTGCTGGATCTATTGGAACCAGCCTATCTCTCCTATCATTTGTTTCCTGTGGGCCGTTTAGATAAGGATACTGAAGGTTTGCTTCTTTTAACCAATGATGGGCCATTAAGCCACGCCTTACTTTCACCTAAACGGGGAGTGGAAAAGGAGTATGAGGTTCATATTGATGCCCCGTTGTCTGAAAAGGAACTAACTGCCTTACGCACAGGGGTGAGGTTGGAGGATGGCTACGTCACGCGTCCTGCCAAGGTGCAGGTCCCTAACAAAGACTTGCCCACCAAGGTTTTACTCACCATAACGGAAGGAAAGTTCCATCAGGTGAAGCGCATGTTTAAGGCGATAAAGAGAGAAGTGCTCCATTTGAAACGGATGCGCATGGGTCCGCTCACACTAGATCCAGATCTAAAACCGGGAGAGTACCGGGAATTAACAGAAGAAGAAATTAATTTGTTGGGGAGGGGATAAAGCGATGCAAATCGAGGGTGTGAGCCAGTTGGCTCAATGGTTGAAAGAAGCCAAGTTTGCCGTTGTTTTAACTGGAGCCGGCATGAGCACAGAGTCAGGCTTGCCAGATTTTCGATCCAATCAAGGGCTGTGGCATGGGCGAGATCCCCAAGAGATAGCCAGCGTCTATGCCCTTCAGCATAACCGGGATCAATTTGTTGAATTTTATCGCTGGCGGATCCGTGAAGCTAACCAGTATAAACCCCATCGGGGACATTATCTGTTGGCAGAGTGGCAACAAAAGGGAATTATTAAGGAAATCATTACTCAAAATGTGGACGGATTTCATCACCAGGCGGGCAGCCCTTCTGTTATTGAGCTGCATGGCACCTTAAGGGAATTATATTGTCAGCAATGTGGTGTCCGTACGCAATCAGAACGCTACCTGCAAGAGGGTGGGGAAGTGTGTTCAGCATGCAACGGTTTTTTAAGACCGGCCATTGTCTTATTTGGCGAGATGCTGGATCAGGAAGCCATTGAGAAATCATTTGAGGCGTCTCGTCAGGCGGATCTTTTTATCGTTTTGGGGTCCAGCTTGCAAGTTTCACCTGCCAATATGCTTCCCTTAGAAGCCAAGCAATCGGGAGCGCGGCTGGCTATTGTGAATTTACACCAGACTGAGATGGATGATCACGCCGATCAGGTGATCTTGGGAAAAGTGGGAGAAGTTTTACAGCAGGTGGACGCTATTTTAAAACAGTAACATAGGCAAAGTGGCCATCTGTTGCTTCCTGTTGATGCATCATGGAATGGGAAAGGAGCACATTGTGTGATCAAACTAATGGCCATCGATGTAGACGGCACGTTGCTTCATGATGACCATCATTTGAGTGAGCGCAACAAAAAAGCCATTTTTATGGCAAAAGAAAAAGGGATTAAAGTGATCTTGGCCACTGGGAGGGGCCCTCGCTCGTGTGACCCTTTGATCGACAGCCTCAAGTTGACTGATCTGATGATCACTCATAACGGTGCCGTACTCTATGATCCGACGGAAAATCGGGCGGAAGAAGAGGTGGGCTATAAGCCTGTTGAGCTGATGCCCGTTGTGGAGTATTGCCGCAAGCGCAACATTCACTTTGATGCCAGCACAGCCTTTGACATTTATACGGAGGATTTAAAGAAAGAATATATCCCCATCTATCAGCAGTTTTTTGCTCAGCCGATCGTTGTTGACGATATAGCCTGCCTAAAGGAGACCATCGTCAAGTTCACTTTAACAATAGAGCCAGGGGAAATTGAGAGGATTTATGCAGACATGTTACCTCGGTTTTCCTCGTTTAGCATTATTCGGAGCGGGGAAATTTTTATTGATGTGATGCATCCCCAAGCTACTAAAGGGCATGGTTTACGCTCCATCATGGATCGCTATAAATTGACTCCTGACCAAGTGATGGCCTTTGGCAATTATTATAATGATTTGGGGATGCTCAAGATAGCGGGGATAGGAGTGGCGATGAAAAACGCCCCTCTTGATGTGCAAGCAAAAGCCGATTGGATTGCTAAGACCAATAATGAAGATGGGGTGGCTCAAGTGATTGAGGAATTGTTGACAGACGTCAGTGGCTAGCAGCCACCCCATCTTTTGGGCCCAAGCGTAAGACCTGCTGGCCCTCTATTTGCTTACCAGCGTTCACCTTCGACTGGAGGAAGATTGGCCGTTTCAAATGGGCCGGGCCAATCGACCATTCCCTGGGCATAGTTGGCGCACTGCGTAAATCCGTGTTCCTGCAAAAATTTGCAAACCATGTGGCTTCGATTGCCGGTTCGGCAAATGACCACGTACTCTTTGTCCTTATCCAGCTCCTGTTCAAAGCGATCAATAAACTGACTGGTGGGAAGAAGCTTTACACCAGGGATGTGGCCGGCATTATATTCATGGGGTTCCCGTACATCAAGCAAGACCACATTGGCCGGTTTAGTCTTGAAAATGTGCAGAACTTCATCTGTTTCCAACTGCTTAACCCCATCATATTCGTACGCCATCATGGCCCCCCTTTCGGATCCAACACGTTTAATAATCAAAAACATCGCTGGACAGGTAACGTTCCCCAGTATCAGGAGCGATACAAACCACTGTTTTTCCAGGTCCTAATCTTTTGGCCACCTGTAGCGCCCCATAGACTGACGCCCCGGAAGACGGACCCACCAGGATCCCCTCTTTGCGGGCCAAATCCCTTGTAACTTGGTAGGCATCTTCATCAGAGCACAAAATTATCTCGTCATAAACGTCCTGATTGAGTATTTTAGGGATAAATCCAGGACTTGTTCCCACCAGCTTATGTTCACCAGGTTTACCACCAGAAAGGACAGGAGACCCTTTCGGCTCCACAACAAACACTTTAATATCCGGGTAGCGTTCCTTTAAAACTTCCCCTGTTCCCGTAATGGTTCCACCGGTACCGGATGTGGCGACAAAAGCATCCAGGGGATCAATATTGACGCTTTCCATCTGCCTGATAATCTCTTGCGCCGTTGTTTTACGGTGTATTTCGGGATTGGCCAGGTTTTCAAACTGTTGGGGCATAAAGCTGTTGGGGATTTTTTCCAACAGTTCATATGCTTTTTCGATGGCCCCAGGCATTTTTTTGCTTCCCGGGGTTAAAACAACTTCAGCCCCATAAGCTCTAAGCAGATTGATGCGTTCCTTCGTCATGGTGTCTGGCATCACTAAAATGGCTTTATATCCTCTGGCTGCAGCATTCATGGCAATCCCAATCCCGGTATTGCCTGAGGTAGGTTCAATAATGGTGGCCCCAGGTTTAAGCAGTCCTGCTTTTTCCGCTGCTACAATCATATTGAAGGCTGCTCGGTCTTTAACACTGCCGCTAGGATTAAACATTTCCAATTTAACATAGACCGTGGCATCATTTTCACCTGTTAAATGATTAAGCTTGACCAGTGGTGTTTCACCGATCAGTTCTGCGACATTATTAACAACTTTAGCCATGATTTCACTCCTTATTTGCAACTAAAGTCAAGTAACTTTATAGGAATTATATCAGAATCCAGTGTTGAATAAAATAGCTTCTTGTTGAAACTTTTTCATACGATTGACGTCTATTCATAGGAAATATGAAACATTGCCACTGTTCGTTGATTATGTGTAATATTAAAGCATGCTGTTCAACGGGTAACAAGAATCTCATGGGGGAGGGGGAATAAGGTGCGCCGGTTGATTCAAGCCATTTTGTTAATAGGCTGGCTTCTGGTTTTGGTTGGCTGTCACTGGTTTAATCCTGACCATGAGACGACCCCTCCTCTTGAAACCCCTCCCGATGAGGAGAATGAGTGGCCTGAAGAGAAGGAACGGCAGAATGTGGTTGTCTTGGGATTGGAGGGATTTAAGCAAGAAGTGGAAATAGCCACCTATTCCACCTCTTGGCTGCATATCGATTATGATCAAACGTTACAGGTGGTGGCCCAAGCAGATAAGGTGCAGTTTTATCATCATCCGGAAGAAGCTTCATTTGAGGTGCGTTTAATTGAAGACGATGGACTCTTAGAAACGGAACAGGCTCTTCTTCAGGAGCAAGGTTATGAATTGGCCAACTCCTTCCAACTGGAAAATGGTGAGGGATATATATATTATTTATACAAGAAGCGCCATCAGGTGGAGCTATACCATCTTCATCACAACAATCGCTCGGTGCTGGTCCGCTTTCAATTTGTGGAGTCGGCCGCTGACCAGTACCAATTTATATTTGATTACATGATGGCCAGCATAAATCTGAATCCAGCCGAGAGTGAAGGAGATGCAGCCAATGAGAATGAGAAATAAGCCTTGGGCCAAGCGGGAAATTATGGAAAATCCTGATTTGGTTGTGCCTGACCCAGCAAAATGGAAGGGGAAATGGCACCTCTTTTTTGGGAAAAACCAGCCTCTTCATATTGAAATCGGTACTGGCAAAGGTCAGTTTATCATCAACATTGCCAAAACATATCCCCAGATTAATTTTATCGGCATTGAGAAACATTCCAGTGTGTTGGCTGTCGCCTTGCGCAAATTGAAAGCAGCCAAGGAAGAGTCGCCGCTCAACAATTGTTGCTTGATTCGGGAAGATGCCGTCAACTTAACTGAGATCTTTGAGACAGAAGAAGTGGATCAAATTTATCTAAATTTTAGTGATCCCTGGCCGAAAAAACGCCATGTAAAAAGGCGTTTAACCCATCCCAATTTTTTAGACATCTACGCCTCCATTTTAAAACGGCCCGGGGAAATACACCTCAAAACAGACAATGAAGCTTTTTTTGAGTACTCCTTAAACAGTTTTGCCGATTATGGGTTTCGACTGCGCAACATCACCTTTAATTTACATGCCAGTGATGTTGAGAATAATATTATGACTGAATATGAAGAGAAATTTGTCCAAATGGGACAACCCATCTACCGTTGTGAAGCCATTTTAGAATAAGCACGATTTTTGTTTTTTAGCCCTAAGCACGCTATAATAAAATGATGAAATCTTGAGGGTAGGAGGCCAAACGATGAAGATTAGCATTGAATTTTGCACCATGTGAAGCTATTTGCCTAAAGCCGTCAGGTTGACGGAAGAGTTGGTGAACAACTTTAAAACTCAGATTGAAAGCATCACCGTGATCCCATCTGGAGGCGGGAAATTTGAAGTGGATGTGGATGGTACCCTGATCTTTTCTAAGAAAGAGCTGGACCGTTTTCCTGAGGATGGAGAGATCAGCACCATCCTGGAGGAGAAATATCAGTTAAAGCGAATCGAAGAGTAATTTTTTGAGTTAACGATAAAACACCGTACAGGCAAATCCACGGGGACGGATTTGCCTTTTTTATGCTTAAATCGCTACAGACCCGGCTTTAGTGGGTGACAGAGAGCACTTCTCCCGTTTGGGCATTCACTTTAAAGTTAAGGTGGCTGGGTTTACCGTCGGACAGACCAGTTAAACCACACTGATAAACATGATACTTAACCCCGTTTATCTCTTCGATTTGAGGTTCAATATAAATCCAGCTGCCCATGATCGATAATCGATCTTTATACCGTTCCTTAAGGGATTGAATCACCCGTTCCGGTTGCACCATTCGCTCTTTATTTTGAACTAACATGTAGCCAGCTAGCATGCCACCAGCAAGCCCGAGCAAAAAGCGTCCCCATTTCACATCGGGTAACTCCTTTCCATTCATTTCAAAATCCATTTTAGCTTTTTTTAAGCTGATCTGCCACGTCGTCAAATGCTATGCTCACCGTATATGAAGGATTGGTTAGTTATAGTGTATACTAATCCTGTCCGAAACAAACCAATTAAGGCAAGTAACACCTTAAAGGGGGCGATTAGACGTTGTCCGGAAGGGGAGGAGGGCCAAACGCTGGTCTTGTCTGGCAAAATCAACACTATTTGCCGACTGAAATTACTCGGTTTAGGCTGCCTATGGTTGAAATATTTGAAACCATTGAAGGGGAAGGATTAAAAGCGGGTTTTCCAACCATATTTGTCCGCCTTTTTCATTGCAATTTACGCTGCACCTGGTGCGATACGCCTTACAGCTTCGCTCCAGCTCAGCCGGCTTTTGAGGCCAGCATCGGCCAGATCGTGGAAAAAGTGAAAACATTTAAGAGCCGGGCCATCTGTTTAACGGGGGGTGAACCTTTGCTGCACCGGCATAAATCAGCGGGGCTCATCCTTCAGTTAAGTTATCTGGAGCAGATTGATGATCTCCATATTGAAACCAACGGGGCCATCGACTTAAAGCCCTTTGTTGAGCTGCGTGAGCATGATCCGGTATTAAAGAAAAAAGTGCGCTTCATCATGGATTATAAATTGCCCGCCAGCGGTGAAACCAAACGCATGATCTTATCCAACTTTGACGTGCTGGATCACCAAGATGAAATCAAATTTGTGATTGGCTCCGATGAGGATTTTGAACATGCTTTAAAGGTGATGGAAGCCCACTACAAAAAGGGCACCATTTTGATGAGCCCTGTGTGGGAGACAATGCCCCCCGCCAAGCTGGTGGAGAAAGTGTTAACCCATGGGCTGGCCCACGTTAAGGTTAGTCTGCAACTGCATAAGCTGATTTGGGATCCCGACCGACGGGGAGTATAGCTGATAAAGGTTTTTTATATTATTTTTTTGTTGAAGGAATTGGCCTAAGGGGGTTTTTTGATGAGCCAAAAAGCGGTGGTTGTTTTAAGCGGCGGCTTGGATAGCAGTACCTGTTTGGGGTTGGCCCACGCCGAAGGGTATCAGTTATACGCCCTCACTTTTCATTATGGACAGCGGCATAACCGAGAAGTGGAACAAGCTAAAAAGATTGCCCAGTTTTACCAGGTGAAGGAACATCGTCTGGTCACCCTTGACTTTTTACGGGAAATAGGGGGCAGTTCATTAACCGACACTCGCCTCGACGTGCCTGAGGAAGAAAGTGGAGACAAGATTCCCAATACATATGTACCTGCCCGCAATTTAATCTTTTTGTCCATTGCTTCTGCTTGGGCAGAAGTGGTTGGGGCTGAAAAGGTGTTCATTGGTGTGAGTGCTGTTGATTATAGCGGCTATCCTGACTGTCGTCCCCAGTTTATAGAAAGTATGAACCGCACCGTTCAGTTAGCCACTAAATCGGCAGAGGAAGGAAAAAGCATCCAGATTGAAGCCCCCCTGATCAACTTAAGTAAAGGGGAAACCATCAAGTTGGGAATAAAATTGGGGGTGCCTTACCAGCTCACCACTTCATGTTATAAAGGAGAGGCCATCGCCTGCGGTCGTTGTGACAGTTGCCGCTTGCGGATCAAAGGGTTTAAAGAAGCGGGAGCAAAAGATCCCATTCCCTATGCAATACCAATAAACTGGTAAATTTTCCTCCAGTCTCCTATTGAGCCTGGAGGTTTTTCTTTTTATACTCGGACATAGTTTCCGAGGGGAGGAGAAACAAATGTTTCAAAGCAGGTTTGCCTCAGCCACCTTCATTTTGATCGGAGTGGTGCTGGTGGGAACTCTCCTTGCCTTTACCACTGAAATGAAGGTTGAGGCACAAACTGTAGCGAAACAGGGTGATGTAGGTGGGTTGGTTTGGGATGTGCAGCATCGCCTGCAGCAACTAGGATTATATCCTGCTAATCTGGACGGACACTTTGGTCCTATCACCCGTCAAGGGGTGATCCGCTTTCAACAGCAACACGGATTAACGCCTGACGGTATTGTAGGGCCAAAAACATTAAGTTTGTTACGCTTCAAAACGTTTACCGCTGAAGAGATTGAAATGTTGGCCAAGCTCGTTTATGGAGAAGCGCGAGGAGAACCATTTAAAGGCCAAGTGGCTGTAGCTGCTGTCGTTTTAAACCGGCTAAAACATGATGATTTTCCTGATACTGTTAAGGACGTAATTTTTGAACCACGTGCCTTTACAGCAGTGGCTGACGGACAGTACTATGCAAAGCCCGATAAAACAGCTTATCGTGCGGTTTACAACGCTATCCAAGGTTGGGATCCAACCGGAGGCGCATTATACTACTTTAACCCTGAAACAGCGACTTCTAAATGGATCTGGTCAAGAAAACAGATCACCAAAATTGGGAAGCATATCTTTGCCATTTAATTGGTTCCATTATCTTAACACCCATCTCAATATAGTCGTGTACTTTAAGGGAATCGATGCTGCTAACTATGAAGGCCATATCCACCGGAGAAAAGGCAGGACATTACACGAACCTTCCGTGTAATGTCCTTTTTTGGTCCTGCAATAGATTGTCCTTTTCGGCATTGGAGGTAGGAGGGCTTCCTTCACCAGTGTATAATAGGATTATGGTACAGTTTGATTTAGCATAGGAAGTCCCCTTATGGTTTGGGGGCTACACGCTGTGATACCAGTTTTAATAGGTAGTAGTACATATTAGGGAGGAAAATTGAGGATGGATGAATCGCTACGTCAATTATATAGGCGCTTAACCGAAGCGCCAGGCGCACCTGGCTTTGAGGGACCAGTAAGGGCCATTATGAAAGAAGAACTGGTTAAATATAGCGATGATCTCATCGAGGATGGGCTGGGCAGTTTATTTGGCTTAAAGCGAGGAGAAAGCGCCGGTCCGCGCATAATGGTGGCCGGCCATATGGATGAAGTGGGATTTATGGTGACACAGATCACAGAGGAAGGGTTTATCCGCTTTCAGCCCTTAGGCGGATGGTGGAATCAGGTGTTATTGGCCCAGCGGGTGCAGATTATCACCCCCAACGGACCTGTCGAGGGGGTGATCGGCTCCATTCCGCCTCATCTTCTGGAGGATGCTGACAGAAAAAAACCGGTTGAGATCAAAAAGATGTTTATAGATGTAGGGGCTGATAGTCGCGAACAGGCTGAAAAACTAGGCCTTCGGCCAGGTCAACCCATCGTTCCTGTCTGCCCGTTCACCCCTTTAGGGGATGGCAAAAAAATCATGGCCAAAGCCTGGGATAACCGTTATGGCTGTGGATTGGCCATCCAGTTATTAAAAGAGGTTCATCAAGATGTGTTGCCTAATCATCTTTATTCTGGAGCAACGGTGCAAGAAGAGGTGGGTTTAAGGGGAGCCCAAACTGCGGCCCATCGGATCGATCCCGATATCGCTTTTGTGCTGGACGCAGGCCCTGCAGGTGATACGCCTGGCGTAAGCCAGGGGATGGGACGCTTGGGTAAAGGGGTTTTAATTCGCCTCTATGACCGGACCATGATCACCCATCCGGCTCTGAGAGATTTTATTTTGGATACAGCCGAAAGTGAAAATATTCCCTATCAATTTTTTATTTCCCAAGGAGGGACCGATGCTGGCCGCATTCACCTGAGCCGTAAGGGGGTACCCAGTGCGGTGATTGGCATCTGTGCCCGCTATATTCACAGCCATGCTTCAGTCGCTGATACGGATGATATCATGGCAGCGAGTCAACTTTTGGTGGCCTTGGTTAAACAACTGGATCTGAGCACGGTTAAAGAAATTAAAAGGGGACTGTAATGCCCGCGTCAACACCGGAGGGCTCTTGATCCCCTTAAAAGTGGTCCGGATGTACGAAGGCTATGTCATGGTAACAGGTCTAAGCGTCAAGCGTAATGACCACGGAGGGGAATAAGCGTGAAAAACACAAAAGCAGCAGCACAAAAGAAACCTAAACGAAAACGCAAATTAAATTATCGCTCCATTCTGCTGGCCTTGATGGCCATCTGCTTGTTGTTGGTTGTATCTCTAATGGCTTTTATTGGGGTGACGCTCGCTCAAAATTATGATATTGATGAATCTAAACTCGCTCAGATGCAACAGACATCCAAAATATATGATCGCGATGGCAACCAGGTGGATCAGCTCTTTTTTGAAAACAGGGAATACGTGCCCCTAGAAGAGATTCCCGATCTAATCGTGAGCACTTTTATTGCCGTTGAAGACCAACGTTTTTATAACCATTTTGGGGTGGATTTGAGGGGGATTGCCCGGGCTGCTGTGCGCAACTTGATGAGTGAAGGCACCGTCGAAGGGGCCAGTACGATTACACAGCAGCTAGCTCGAAACGTCTTTTTATCCCATGAACGGACCTATACCCGAAAAATTAAAGAAGCGATCATTGCCCTGAAATTGGAAAGTCGCTATGAAAAAGATGATATTTTGGAGATGTATTTGAATTACATTTATTTTGGGGCTGGTGCTTATGGCATTAAGGCAGCGGCCAAAACCTATTTTGGAACCGATGATCTTTATGAGCTGTCCATCGCTGAGGTGGCCATGCTGGCCGCTTTGCCTAAAGGGCCTAATCTGTATAATCCTCTTGAAGAAGAGAATAGAGAACGGGCTGAAGAGCGGCGCAAAGTGGTGTTAGGCGTCATGGCCCAGCACGGCATCATAACCGAAGAAGAGCGGCAGGAAGCGGCTGAGACGGAGCTTCAGTTTAATACCAATCGGCCTACAGAAAATCCAGCCCTTGACACCTATATTGATATGGTGCTGGAGGAAGCGAAAGAACGCTATGGTTTAACGGTAGATGATATCTATACCGGCGGTTATGACATCCACACCAATTTAGATGTGCGGGCACAAGAGATCGTTTATGAAACATTTCGCCAAGATAGTCCTGTTGCTTCAGAACTGTTTCCGCCTGATGGACCAGAGCAAATTGTGCAAGGCAGCATGGTGATTATAGATCATTCCAACGGTGAAGTGATTGCCGCCATTGGAGGGCGGGACTATCAGCCGCGGGGATTAAATAGAGCCAATCGGGATGCCCGTTCACCAGGTTCTGCCATCAAACCGATCACCGTCTATGCTCCGGCCTTGGAGGAAGGCTGGCACCCCTACGATACTGTAAGGGATGAAAAAAGGGATTATAACGGCTACACTCCCAGAAACTACTCCCGTCGCTATTACGGATCCGTCTCCATGATGTATGCCGTTCAAAACTCCCTCAATGCTTCTGCTGTGTGGTTGTTAAATGAAATCGGTTTGGAAAAAGGGTTGCAATCGGCCGAAGCTTTTGGGATCAAAACGGATCCGGATGTGGGGCTAGCGGTAGCCTTAGGGGGCGGCGTTCAGACATCCCCTTTCTCTATGGCGAGAGCCTACTCCGCTTTTGCCAATAACGGCGTCATCATGGAACCTTATCTCATTCGAGAGATTGTCGATTTTCAAGGGGATAAAGTGGCTGTTCATCAACCGGAAGCGAAAAAGGTGGTTAGTGAACAGACCGCCTGGTATATGACTGAGATGTTGCTCAACGTCGTTAATAATGGCACAGGGACCAATGCCCGGTTTAAACATCCTGTGGCAGGTAAAACGGGGACCCATGAATATAGCGGGGGTGAGGGAAACCAAGATGCCTGGTTTGTTGGCTATACCCCTTATTTAACGGCCGCCGTCTGGATAGGATTTGACAAAACAGATGCTCAGCATAACATCAACACCACCGGTGGTGGTTTTCCAGCTCGCGTGTTTAGACATGTGATGTCTCAGGTGATGGAAGACTATCCTGTTAAACAATTTGAACGTCCTTCTGGAGTAGAAAAGCTTCAGCCGCCAGTTCGTTTGCAGCAAATTTCCGATCTGAAGGCGTTTCTCCGCATTACTCCTGATTTCTCTTTTGCGGTTGACCTGGAGTTTAGTCAACAGAAGGACGATCGGGTGGCCTATAACATTTACCGCAATGGCTCTCTGGTGGCCACTATTGACAGAGGTCAAGGATGGTCCGATACCAGTGTAGCCTTTGGAGAAACTTACAGCTATGAAGTGGCCCCCGTCAATAAAGAAACGGGTGAAGAAGGCCCGCTCTCTAATCGAGTCACGGTAACTGTGTCGCCAGATTATCCTTTTATTCGTTTGCCGGAAGAGATGGACCAAGAAGCCTTTGAAGAGTGGTTGAGAGATATTCTTGGTTTGCCTGAAGAAGAGGAAGAACCCAGTGAAGGGCCAGAAGACGAAGGGGGAGAAAATGGGGAGGATAATGATGAAAAACCTCAAGAGGAACCACAACCTCCTCAACCTGGTGAACCGGCCCCGGGTGATTCTCCACCTGGCAATCAACCGGAACCTCCAACTCAAGCCCCTGGGGATGACCAAGGAGGCGGTGAAACACCTCCTAACGAAGAACAGGGCGGTGAAAAAGAAAAAGGAAATAATGGACAGTCAGAAGCAACCGCCCCCAGTAGAAAAGGGTTTATGGGTATTTAATGTCAAAAATTGTGTTTTAGGTCTCCACATGCAACAAGGAAAGTGAGTGAAATTCCCCGTTACAATAAAGGGGCAGTGTAGTGGTTATCATAACAACCTGGACACTGCCCCAATTTTATTTTCCATTTTGATTTTAAAGGTTCTCGATTGATCTATGATGGCCAGATGCTACCCTTCTCAGTCAGCTTATACTGAGTCGCTCTTTTTTTGGCGCCATACTCTTTTCGAGTCCTGACGCACGGTATAACCCAGTTTGTCCAATGTCTCTAAAAAGGGAATCAAGTATTTTCGGCTGGTATTATAAACATCTTTCGCCTCTTGTAACGTAAATGATGGGCCTGTTTCTTCCTTAAGTTTACGTACGGCGTTTTCAAAGGTTTGTCGACTGATATGACGGCCATCTTCAAGGGGGAGGAGCTCTCCCCTGCGGATCAGCCATTGTTGTAGATCGAGCTGTTCTTCTTCGTTAAGGTCAGCTGGCATCAATTCGGACCATGGGGGCACTTCCAGTCCCAGTTGGTCCATTTTTATAAGGACTCCTTGCCAAATTTTTTCAAGCTGTGGAGAAAGGACCGCTTCAAAATGGGGATCGGCCAGCACTTCGTGATCGATGCGAACTTTGCCTTCCGTCGCAGCCGTGTTTAAAACAAGATTCCATTGGGCGGTGTTTAATTGAGGAAAAAATTCCTGTTGGATGCGTTTGCGATCCAACCCGTCCCGCAAGGGATGTTTTTGGTGATATTGGCGTAGCTTGCGCCCGATTTCCCCCCAGATGGCCACCCATTGTTCTTCCGTGGTGTAGAGAATAATGGCCCGCTGAGGATCTTCAATCCGTTTTAAATCATATTGAGCAGGATCTTCTACGGCACTTTCCCATTCCTCCCTAGACACCCCCAGTTGATGGAGCAGTTGGTCTAAGGTAAGTATGGCTGTTTGGTTTAACAGGTAGGCGGCCCGACTGCCTACATCTTTTTCTTTTTTGGATGAGATCAGTTCGATGGTTTGGGGACCAAAACGATGTTTGGGGGCATAAGGATCAATGACAATTCCCCCGCCTATGGTGGTCATGGGTGTGGGACGCCGCAAAACGAAGCGATCTTCAAAGAGGGCGGCCACAGGCTCCTCCAACTCCAATTGGGCCAAGCAGGTCTCTCCGGGCAAACACTCATTTCGGTCAAAAAAGATAATGCGGCCCAGCACATCTGATGTTGCCATGTGAAGGCGGATTGGTCCCCGTTGTTTAAGATTAAAATCTAGTTCGTCTAGCAAGGTGATTTCCACATCGAGACGCTGGGTGCTTTTGATGCTACCTGGTGTGGCCAAAACATGGCCCCGCTCAATCTGTTCTTTGTCTACGCCAGCCAGATTGACGGCCACCCGTTGACCTGCAAATGCTTCTTGCCTTGTCTCTCCGTGAACTTGTAACTGCCTCACTTTTACTTTCTGATTATTAGGAAGGAGGATCAGTTCATCGCCAATGCGCAGTCGGCCTTGGTATAAAGTACCGGTAACAATGGTCCCAAACCCTTTTTTGGAAAAGACTCGGTCAATGGGGAGACGAGCAATACCTGTCGTCGGCCGGGCAGGCAGATTGGCCAGCGATAGTTCAATGCATCGCTTTAGCTCTTCAATTCCTTTTCCGCTTATGCTATCCACTTGAACCACAGGGGCACCTTCTAAAAATGTCCCTCTGGTTTCCTCTTCGATTTGCTCCTCCACAAGCTGGATCAAGTCTTGATCGGCCATATCAATTTTGGTCAGGGCGATTACCCCTTTGGTAACCCCCAACAGTTGTAAAATATTAAGGTGTTCCTTCGTTTGCGGCATGACCCCTTCATCGGCGGCAATCACCATGATCACCATGTCTATTCCTGCCACCCCGGCCACCATTTGGCGAATAAAGCGCTCATGGCCCGGCACATCAATGATGCTGACGGTGCTGCCGTTGGAGAGGGGGAATGAGGCAAAGCCGGGTTCAATGGAAATGTTGCGTTCAATCTCCTCTTTGAGGCGATCGGTATTTTGGCCTGTTAATGCTTTGGTTAAGGTGGTCTTACCATGATCAATATGGCCGGCAATGCCAATGGTATAAAAGGGTTGTTCCGTTAAGGAATGCTTCGCACTCATGTAGCCGTTTCTCCTTTAAGCATGGACAAGAGAGCTTTCTCTGTCTGATGTATCGCTTCTGTAAGTTGTTTTGTCGGTCCAGCAAAAGGATGGACCGCGTTAAAGGTGTGGTTACCCCCTTCGATTTTAATCCAGCCAATATTGGGGTTGGCTACCGTAAGTTTTTCCGAACCCAATAGCAGGCGCTGATGATCTTCGGTGCCTTGAATAAGCACGATGGGGACGGTGGCTGTCCGAGCTCGTTCGATAATGTTGTAGCGATTCTTGTTGGCTTCAATGTCGTCTAAAATCTCTTTATCCAGGGGGAGCTGTTGACCTGTGCGGGCATTGGCTACGTAGGAGCGCCCTTTGCTGCGCATCTCCTCTTTCTGTTCCTCCGAAAAGAGGTCCACATTGGTGATGCCATTCCAACTGATCACACCCCTGATCACGTCAGGATGATCAAAGGCGTAGATCAGGCTGACGCCCCCGCCTCGGCTGTGCCCCAGCAGGAAGAGGGGTTCACCCAAATTTTGCGCCTGATCTTGCACAGGAAGGGATTTGGTTTTGATGTGCCTGATCAATATATCTAAATCTTCTAACTCACGGCTGTATGTATTCTTGGCAAACTTTTCCAATTCAGTAAACTGGGTGAGATCTTCACCAATGCCGTTATGAGAAAAATTGAAGGTGATCACATTAAATTGATCAGATAGCTGTTGAGCCACATAAGGGAAAAAACCCCAGTCTTTAAAGCCTTTAAATCCGTGACAGACGATTACCGTTCCTCGTGATTCTTTGTGAGCTGGAAAGAAATCGCCGCGAATGAATCGCTCTGGGTTGATTTCAATTGTAAAAGGGATGGGCATTTGACCGCCTCCTTAAAGCCTTGGTATAACCCATTGTACAAGAGGGCGGATGGCAATTCAATCTGGAAGCATTACATGGCACACTATTGAGTTTACCTATGTTTTCTGTAATAATATAAGTTGTCCCAACTCTTCATCCAAAACGAATGGGATTGCCCCTTTTGTGTGATAAACAAAAAATAAATAGGGTTACGTTATTTTCGAGAGTAACCTTTTATATTTGGGAGCGGATGCGAACCTGGTGGTCGCCCCGGTCTTCAAAACCGAGTGGGGGGCACGTGCTGTCCCCGGTGGGTTCGATTCCCACACGTTCCCGCCAATTAAACATGATCAGCAGTTATCAATATAACCAGTCATTGATTTGTTCGTCGGCAAAAATGACAGAAAAGTTAATATATTTGTCATATAATTGACAGGAAAGGGATTCAATTTTACTATTTTTATATAGGTGTAGGGGTATACCATTTGGCACACTAGGAGGAGTTTGGTCATGTTTCATTATACCGTTGAGAGCAACCGTTCAATAGAGGAGACGGTTCAGGCCCTGGAAGCCGCTTTGGCCGAAGAGCGGTTTGGAATCTTGTGGCAGCTAGATATTAAAGATACGCTGCGTAACAAAGGATTTGACTATGCGAGGGACTATATGGTATTGGAAGTATGTAACCCCCATATTGCTCATCAGGTATTGTCTAAAAATCATATGGTGGGGTATTTTTTGCCCTGTAAGCTGGTGGTGTATCAGGATGATGGGAAAGTGAAAGTGGGGATGCCCAAACCTTCTGTCCTGATGAGTTTGGTAGAGGATGAGCGGTTGACAGAAATTGCCCTAGATGTGGAAAAACGCCTGAAAAAGTGTATGGACAAAGCAGTGGAGTAGGCGCCGATTAAGGCGCCAAATCGGTGGGGAAGGGAGGGAGATGGAGGATGCCGCGATATGATTTGCGTTGCTTAAGCTGTGGTCATGAATATGAGCAGTGGATTTCTTATGAAAAGCGGAATGAGGTCACCTGCCCTAAGTGTAACAGTAAGGAAAAGGAACCCGTTTTTAAGGCCACGTATAAAAGTCCTGTGATAGGGTCTGGATCGGAAGGGTGCTGTTCTTCCAACTCAGGTTTTACCTGAGCGATGTAAAGCGGGAAGCTGGTTGCTTCCCACCTGACCCATATTGCCTGAATTTTTCTGAAAAGGGGGAGAATACCATGTTTATTGAACCGGAAGTTTTAGAGGAAGTAAGACAGGTGACAACCAAAGATGGCCAGATGGGTGTTTACGTGGCGCGCCCCAAGGATAATGTGAAACGTCCCGCCCTTCTGCTGTTTCAAGAGATTTTCGGAGTGAATGACCACATTAAAGATGTGTGTCAACGCTTTGCCCGACAAGGATATATTGTGTTTGCACCGGATGTTTTTTACCGGGAAGGCGCCTGGACCCAGTTAACCGACTTAAGCAAACTGCATGACAAACTGGCCCTTTTGAAGGAAGAGGAGGTAACGGCTGACATCGAGGCTTTGCTCGGCGAAATTTCAGCTGATGAACGGGTGTTAAAGGATATGATCGGGGCCGTTGGCTATTGCATGGGTGGCCGACTGTCTTATTTGGCAGCCGCCGTTTTTCCTGACCAAATCCAATGTGCCGCCATTTATTACGGTGGCCGTATTCTCCAGGCCACTCCCCAGTTTCCCACAGCGCCCATTTCGCGGGCGTCCAACATTAAAGGGGGCATCATCGGGTTTTTTGGTGGCCTAGACAAGGGGATTCCCCGGGAAGATGTGGAAGCGATTGATCGGGCCTTGGAGGAAGCGGGTGTGGTTCACCGCATTCATTTTTATCCTGATGCTGATCATGGCTTTTTCAACGATACGCGGGAAGTGTTCCATGTCCGGGCAGCCCAGGATGCCTGGCATAAAACTTTAAATTGGTTTGAGGAGTATCTGGGACCTGTTCCTGCTGTGGATTGATCTTTTATATTTATCAAATTATAGCCCCACTTGACCTGGTTTCAGGTGGGGCATTTTATGTTAAATTTAAGATGTAACCTAGGCCAAAGAGTCAGTCGATGAGGGAAAGGAAAGAAAACCGTGAACATTCATCCCACCACACCCAATGAACGACTTGAGTCATTAGATATTGTACGGGGCTTTGCCTTGTTCGGCATTTTTTTGGTCAATATGCCTGCTTTTCAATGGCCTGATTTATTGGCTCAACTGTATCTTCTTCCTGAATCGCTCTCAGCGCTTGATGAGTGGATCCGCCTCTTTTTTGATCTCCTGATACAGGGAAAATTTTACACCATTTTTGCCTTTCTGTTTGGCGTAGGATTTTATTTGTTTATGAACAAAGCCAGTAACCAAGGAGATGGGGGATGGCGCCTTTATCTGCGTCGGATTGGGGTCCTTGCCTTGTTTGGCTTTATTCATCTTGTTTTTTTCTGGTATGGGGATATTTTGCTCACATATGCCCTGGCCGGTCTGTTTTTACTCTTTTTTTATCATCGCAGTGTGAAAACCCTTCTGGTGTGGGCCTGCCTTTTGATGGTGCTCTTTGCCATCTTGATTGCCCTTAATATCCTCCTGATCAGCAGTTTTTCAGAAGCGCAATTAGGGGAGGTTACGGCACTGGGCGAGGCGGCGATAGATGAAGCGATCACGATTTATCAACAAGCCAATATTAACGAATGGCTAGCATATCGCTGGCAGGCTGAAGTGATCCCTATCTTGGAAAATATCCCTTTTTCCGCCCTTTCGGTGCTGTTTATGTTTTTAATGGGTTTAGTGGCGGCGAAAAAAGGATTTATACAGCATCCTGAGTCACACCGATTGCTTTTATACAAAGTGATTGGCATTGGGTTGGTTTTAAGCCTTCCCATCAGCGTAACCATCATTCTTTTACATTTGGGGATCCTCCATTTTGGGCTTTTAACCAGCTATATCCGCCATGTATTGGTCAGTATAAGCGGCGTATTTCTCTCTTTGGTGTATATTGCTTTTTTGTTGCTGCTGCTTCAAAAAGAGAAGTGGCTGCATCGATTGAGACCACTTGGGTATGCCGGCCGGATGGCCCTCTCCAATTATATTGGACAAACTTTGGTCGGCGTGGGAATTTATACCGGACTCGGTTGGTTCGGTCAAATTAATTTGCTTCAGGGGGTGCTGATCGCTGTCCCGGTCTATATACTACAGATCATTTTCAGTTATTACTGGCTAAAGCGCTACCGTTTCGGACCGTTGGAATGGATCTGGCGCAGTTTAACGTATGGGAAAATCCAGCCTATGAAAAATCTCCTTCCCTAACCCGTCCGGTTATGGGAAGGATTTTGTTTTATGGGAGGTTCTCAAATTGAAAAAAAGTGTTTATTATGGACCCGATCATCATTCGTAAACGTGGCGAGTGGTTGCGTCGGTAATGAGTAAAAATGATTGACATTATACCCCATACCGTATAAAATATACCACAGGGGGTATACTAACAGTTTGAAGGAGAAGGGAGTGAAAAAGATGGCTGATTTTAATAAAACGACCCTGATCGTTTTTAGTGGCGATTTGGACAAAGCTTTGGCTAGCTTCATTATCGCTACGGGTGCTGCTGCAATGGGTAAGGAAGTGACCATGTTTTTCACTTTTTGGGGGTTAAATGTGCTTCGCAAAGAGCAATATGTACCGGTTAAGAAAAACGTGATTGAACGCATGCTTGGTAAAATGATGCCTCGGGGACCCGATAAATTGGGGCTTTCCAAATTAAACATGGGTGGCATCGGCGCCAAATTAATGAAAAAAGTGATGAAGGAAAAAAATATCAGCTCACTGGGAGAGCTGATGCAGTTGGCTAAGGAGTTAAATGTTAAACTGGTGGCCTGCACCATGTCTATGGATGCTCTGGGAATACGTAAAGAAGAACTGATTGACGGCTTGGAGTATGCCGGAGTGGCTTCCTATCTGGCTGAGGCTAATCAATCCAATATTAATCTGTTTATATAGTGGATGCAAACGATACTTTTTTCTGGTCACTCTAAAGTGATCGTTGGTCTTATCCAATATCGTCATGGCATAGTTATGGTGGGAGGGAAAGCGATGACCATTACTGCTGATAAAAGCATCGATTGTTTGGGGCTATCCTGCCCGATGCCAATCGTGCGGACCAAACAAGCGCTGGATGAGCTTCAACCAGGACAAGTGCTTGAAATACGGGCTACAGACCCAGGTTCATTAGCCGATCTTAAAGGCTGGGCTCAAAGTACAGGCCATGAATATTTAGGAACCCTGGAAAAAGAGGGAATGTTCATTCATTATGTTCGCAAAGCCAATCCCAAGGAGGTAAAACCTGAGCTTAAATATCCTGACACCGTTACCAATGAGCAGCTGGAAATCCGGTTAGGAAGAGAAGGCATCACCATTGTGGATGTGCGTGAGCCGGCTGAGTATGCCTTTGGCCATATACCTGGGGCGATTTCCATCCCGTTAGGCCAGCTGAAAGATCGAATGGATGAGCTTAATCCTGAAGAAGAGATTTATGTGATTTGTCGCACCGGAAATCGGAGTGACATGGCCTGCAAGTTGCTAAGTGAAAAAGGGTTTAAGCGGGTTATAAATGTGCTGCCAGGGATGACAAAGTGGGTTGGCCCTCTTGAGAAAACAAAGTGAGAAGGGGGAGGAATTCAGATGAAGAGTGACAAAGTATTAGATGCAAAGGGATTAGCTTGCCCTATGCCCGTCGTACAGGCTAAAAAAGCGATGGATGAGCTGGATTCGGGTCAGGTGTTGGAAGTGCAGGCCAGCGATAAAGGATCGTGGAAGGATATCCCTGCCTGGGCAAAAACAGCCGGACATGAAATGGTGGCGCAACGGGAAGAAGAAGGGATGTATCGCTTTTGGATCAAGAAAAAATAGAGGTGTGAAGGAGGCGACCATAATGATTCAAATTACAGAGGAAGCAGCAGAATATATTAAAGAAATCATGAAGGAAAAAAATAGCCCTTATATCCGCATTTTATTTGGAGGGATTGGCTGAGGCGGGCCAAGATATGAGCTGACTCTGGATGAGTCAAAACAGGAAAACGATCGGCTGGAGGAAGTGAATGGCATCCCCTTTTTAATCCATGAGCGGGACGAACCCTTTATGCGCGATGGTGTAAAAGTGGAGCTGATTCGCTCTAAACTGTTTGGCACAGGACTACAGGTGACGCCAATTTTCGGATCACCAAGTTCATGCTAAGAAAGGCAATGCACCGAAACGAGTATATCTCGTTTGGGTGCATTTTGCGTGTCAGGGAAAAGATCAAGTCGTTGCCTCTGCTTTCCGACAGTTGCTATAATGTATTTTACATATGTTATGGGAGTGAGCAATGGTGCACTATACGGATGATATGAAAAATCGGTTAAAACGAGTGGAAGGACAAGTGAGAGGCATCTTACGCATGATGGAAGAAGGGAAGGAATGCAAAGAGGTGATTTATCAGTTAACGGCTGTTCGCACAGCGATTGACAAGGCGACGGCGTATATTATCGGCAAAAATATGGAGCAGTGCATGTTGGAATCGATTCAAAAAGGAGAAAGTGCTGAAGAAGTGATTCAAGAAGCGATCAGGTTGCTGGTTAAAAGCAGATAAGGATTTGTTCACCATTTTGTGCTTTGGGACAAGGGGAGCAGGTGGTGTACAATAGGGTTAGAGGTGATCTGTTTTGAAACGGATGATGGTCATTGTGGTGCTGCTCCTCATCGTGGCCTGGACCGTCTATGACACCCTTTTTGTTGAAGGGAAAAATGGTGCCAATCAGCAGGGATCAGCATCATCGATCGAAGCTGACGAACAGTTCCAGGTGCAGCCTGGAACCGAAGAGTCTGATAAGCAGGTGGATACGGGGCCGCGCAAAGGTGAAGTGGCGCCTGATTTTAAGTTAACCACCTTAACTGGGGACACCCTTTCTTTGTCCGATTTAAGGGGGAAAAAAGTGATTCTTAACATGTGGGCAACCTGGTGTCCTCCCTGTCGGGCTGAAATGCCAGATATGCAACGATTTTTTGAGGATCATGGGGATACGGTAGAAATTGTGGCGGTCAATTTGACTCAGTCGGAATTGTCCAGGGAGAACGTAGATCAGTTTGTGGAAGAGTTTGAACTCACCTTCCCGGTTGTGCTAGATGAAAACAGTGAAGTGGCTAAAATGTATTATGCCGTCACGATTCCAACCAGTTATGTGATTGATAGCAAAGGAATCATACAAAACAAAATTATCGGGCCCATGAGTTATGAGTGGATGGAAACAGCGGTTAATGCCATCGATTAACAAAGAAGTCACCTTTGCTTTGTATTGGGCAAAAGGAAAACTGTCTCGCCCTAAAAAATGGGGAGACAGTTTTTTTATGCTATCTTTTTGTCAATAAAGTTGCCTGAATTAATATGAGCCCAATGCGCCCAAAGGTAACCAGTTGTTTAGCCAAAACAAAGAGTAACCCAACCAATCCCACGACCAAGATAGGCAGGGCAAATGGCTCCTTACCCAAAAGAGAAAGCAGACCGCAACCGATGAGAAAGATAAACATACCTGCTAAAGCCAGGTGAAGATGACGCGGCTTGAGGGCTTTAAGCTGACGAATGGGATTGATGAAGAAACGGGCTATACTGAAGGCGATTCCAACGACAGTGAGTCCAGCTTCAATTAAAAAGGAGATGATGCAGTTTTTCAACTTGATGCACCCTTTCTATGTATATTTCTATGTATAAGGGAATTGTTTGTACTTTTTCTATTTTTGGCAGTGGTAGACAAAGGCCGGAGGTACATTTAGGGGAATAAATTTGACCTCCACTGAGCGATAACGTTGTTTTAATGTTTTTAACATATGCAGGGAGAATTGAAACATGATTAGCGTTCCCTGTTGGTTGAGGGTTGTATCCATCATGTTAAAAAATTTCTCCCTTAAATCAGGAGAAAATAAGGTGAAAGGCAATCCGCATACAATACAGTCGACCTGCTCCAACCCTTTATCTTGTAACACCTCAGGTAATAGCAAGGCATCAGAATAAATATTGAGTTGAGGGAATTGCTGTTCAAGGTGGCCTCTGAGACGTTCATCTTTTTCAAAGACGAACAGCTCCACCTTCTGTTTTTCACAATATTGGCTTAATGGACGGGTAATGACGCCGGTACCAGCGCCAAATTCGGCTACGGTTTGAGGATTTGCCTTGGTAACTAACTCCATAATTTTACGCACCATAAAGCGGGAGCTTGGAATAATACTGCCCACCTGGGACGGAGATTGTAAAAACGTTTGTAAAAACAGTTTTTTGTCCATTTTTTCACTCCTGCCGATTAATCTCATTTTCGGTGATCCGCATGCTGTACAGGGGGAATGAGTATAATAAAAGACTTATAATAATTGTACTTGTTTGACAAGCATAATGCCATATGATCTTGGGTAAATTATGTTCGACAAAATGTGAAAGGAAGGAGGATTTTATGGCTTTAATTCCTTATCAGCCCTTTAGAAGACTAGAACAGATGCGTAAAGATTTTGACCGCTTCTTTCCGGAGTTTCAGTTTCCTTGGTTTAGTCAGGAGATGGATTTTTTGCGAGTCGATGTATATGAAACGGAAAATGAAGTGGTAGCTGTTTGTGAGATTCCGGGATTGGAAAGCAAAGAAAACATCAATATTGATGTGCATGACCAGCATCTTACCATCAGCGGCGTGATTAACAGAACAGGGGAACAGAAGGAGGAAAATTTTTACCGCAAGGAGCGCTTTAGCGGCCGCTTTCAACGGACTGTGCCACTGCCCTCACCTGTTTCTTCAGAAGGGGCTCAGGCTACGTATAAACAGGGTATATTGGAAGTGAGGATGCCCAAACAGATGCACACCCACGGCAGGCGGATCGATATTCAATTTCATTAATTTAAAAAAGGGGGGAGGTCCCCCCTTTAGTGTTACGCCTTGCTGATCAAGCTTTTACTCCTCCAAGATTTCCACTTTGACGCCGGAAACACGTCCCAATGACAACAACTGACGTGTAGGCGCATTCTTATAAATGTCGATTTTTTTTCCTTTGATGGCTCCGCCCACATCATCTGCTCGCCGTTTTAATACGGTACCATCGGGAAAGTGTATTTTAACCCATGTGCCCAAAGGAATCACGTTGGGATCGACAGCAATGGTTACTCCGTCTTGCGTAGGCC
>CALFAC010000100.1 GCA_937927935.1 uncultured Bacillaceae bacterium | reverse complement strand
GGAACCTAACTTTAACAGTTGCCAGCGGCCTGATTGCATGAGAAGCTGAAAAACCTGAAACTCCAGAGCAATCATTCGCGTTAACAGATTGGTCCTGGCATTGATCGTTTTGACGTAGCCCACTGCACCGGCCGCACCTGGTTCACCCTCTGCTGCCTCCACTAATAACCGGACCGCTGAAGGTTCAGGCCGGTTGTCTGCATCATAGACCACAACATAGTCTCCGTCTGTTATCGACAAGCCATAATTTAGCACTCTCGATTTTCCTTTTGGTGTACCTGGTGGAACCCGCACATAATGGATCCGTGAAAATAGCTTGGCAAATGCTTTGGCAATCTCCCCCGTTCGATCCGTCGAGCCGTCATCCAGAAGGAAAACATTTAACTCACCGGGATACTCCAGAGCACACATGGCTTCCAATGTTTCTTTCAAAACCACTTCCTCATTGTAGGCTGGTATCAGAATGTCCACACTAGGATAGTGGGCTAACCGTTTTGGCGGTTTACTTTTGATACGCTGTACAATCCCAGCCACCGTTAACACAGAGTAATAGATCAGGATCAGCCAAAAAAACAGCATGATCACCATTAAAATATGGCTCACGTCATCACCTCATCCGGTAAAGGAAGACGCAAGGTGGACAGGGCTTGATGAAGATCATCCATTTTGACGATTTTGTACTCAATGGCCTGGTCAATCTTATGGATATGCTCTTTTAATAATGTTTTAATCCTGGATAACACGAGGGAAAGCCCTTCTTCTCCGGGATTTTGAAGTAAGACCAGCACTCCTTTATCTCCCAGGGCACAAACCAGGTCATACCTGTTTCGGGTGGCTTGAAGACACGCTTCAACCACTTTTTTTAGTAACGCTTTCTGGGTAACCTTCTTCGCCTCGAGGGCATTGGTTAGATAGATGAGATAAGCCGTTTCCTTCTTCCGCTTAGTGATGGTTTCAATCATTTTGGCCTGCTCTATAAACTCTCTGTACGTTAAAGCCCCTGATTGTTCATCATACTTTTTAAGGCGCTGAAGCTTCTTTTTCATATCACGATTTTGCTGAACCAGTTCTTCCTGAAAAGAATAGATCTGCCACAAAAGAAGCAAAGCACCCAGCACCAACCCATTTGCCCAGATAAACTGCAATTGTCTTACATCCACCATTTCGTGAAAATAGGCCACGCCCATTAAAATAAAGCCATAGAACAAAGAGACCACAAGGGTGTAAAGAAAGTTCATTTTGTTAGACAAGAAAGCCATCACCAAGGCTGATAAGCCAATCAGACCAAAATTAACCGTTTTCAAAACAGAAGACGCTATCCACTGATGCCCAATAAGAATTAAAATGAATAAGATAGCGGAGACAGTCCATCTCCTTGACATGGTTATATCAAACTCCTAGATATCGTGACCGGTTTTTACCTCTAAACACAAACGAACGCCCCATCCTTTGAATGCATTTCTAAAAGCAAATGCATCCCCAGATCGGGCGGGGTAAAATAGATCTTTTGTCTCATAACCAAGGTAGCAAATAGCGGTTTAGAAGACAACCAAGAAATAAAGGTAGATTATGGAGATGGATGGAAAGGTTGGCGTTTATATTGCATTAAATACAGGAGGCGTACTTAATGAACGTAGACAAAAGCATGCTGGAACAATTGCACCGCATATTAAAAGAAAAAACGGGAACAGCCGCTCAAATCAGAACGGTGATTCCTGTTGGTGGGGGAAGTATTAACCATGCTTATCAATTGCAAACCACAGCAGGATCGTTTTTTCTAAAAACTAGGCCGGACGCTCCCCCCTCTTTTTTTGAACGTGAAGCGGAGGGCTTACAACTTTTACATAAGGCAGGCGCTCAAGTTCCCGCCGTGTTTGCTGTGACCAGTACTTTTCTTCTTTTGGAATGGATTCCGAAAGGCCAATGGACCTCCTCCCGGATGAGGGCATTGGGGCGGCAGCTGGCTTTGGTTCACCAAAGTCAGCAACCGTTCTATGGACTAAAAAACGATAATTACATTGGCCTTCTGCCCCAATCCAACCGTTTGAGAGAAGACTGGCCTACATTTTTCAGGGAACAGCGCCTGGGTCCACAATATCAATCTGCCTTAAGTGGCGGAAAAATTCACCCCCGTTCCAAACGGGCGAAACAGATGGAGCAGCTCTTAAATCGTTTAGAAGAATGGCTGCCTCTCAACCCCCCGGCAGCCTTACTCCATGGGGATCTTTGGTCAGGCAATGTTCTTCCAGCCCTTGATGGACGTAATCTGCTGATCGATCCGGCCGTCTATTGGGGCCATCATGAGGTGGATCTTGCCTTTTCCCAGTATTTTGGCGGTTTTTTCAGTGAGTTTTATGAAGGCTATGCCGAAATCTCTCCCCTTGATCCCAATTTTGAGGACCGGAAACCTATTTATCAGCTTTACTATATCCTGGTTCATTTAAATCTCTTTGGAGAAGCTTATGGACCTGCAGTGGATGCGGTCTTAAACCGATACGTGGGAGGTTAGCATAGAATATCTAAATTAAAAAAATAAACGTCCCTCCTTGGTTAATCACCGCCTAGGAGGGACATTCCATTTTCTAGTAACTTTCCAAATCTGGCATTGTTATGGAGAATTTTGGTTTCGGCGTTGTTCTCTTTAATTTTGGGCTGCGGTTGGATAATGCTCATTCACAATCTCTGTGCAGCGGTTGCACAGGCAAGGATGTTTAGGATCGTTGCCAATGTGCGGCGTAATGACCCAGCAGCGTTCACACTTTTCACCTTCCGCCGGCTCAACATAGACATGCAGACCTTCAAAAGATAGGGCATCAGGATGCGGCTGTTCACCGGCTGGATGAACCTCCACCTGGGAGACGATAAACACTTTATCCAGCTGAGGAATTTGCTTAATCAGCTCTTCCTGCTCCTGAGCAGGATACAAATGAACCCGAGCCTCTAAAGAAGAGCCGATCACTTTGGCTTTTCTCGCTTCTTCCAGGGCTTTGAGGACATCATCCCGTAAAGCCATCACCTTTTTCCATTTTTCCTCTAAGCCCGCATCAAGGTAGCTTTCCTGTACTTCTGGGAATTGCGTCAGCTGGACGCTAATCTCCTTCACACCGGGCATATATTTCCACACTTCCTCCATGGTGTGGGGAAGAATGGGCGTTAACAGTTTTACCAACGTGTCCAGCACATCATACATCACCGTTTGGATGGAGCGGCGGGCCACCGAGTGAACCGGTTCGATGTACAAAGTATCTTTGGCCACATCAAGATAAAAGGCACTTAAGTCGATGGTGCAAAAATTATGGATCACAGTGTAAACGGTATGAAACTGATACGCTTCGTACGCTTCCCTTACCCGCTTTAACATGTTCTGGGCTTTATGCATGATAAAGCGATCCAGCTCAGACCATTGACTCGCCTCCACCCGATCCCGCTTGGGATCAAAATCGGAAAGGTTGCCCAGCATAAAGCGGAGTGTGTTGCGGATTTTGCGATACACTTCAGCGGTCTGCTTTAAGATGTCATCGGAGATGCGTACATCCTGAGTATATTCCACCGAGGCCACCCAGAGACGTAATATATCGGCGCCCAGTTGATCCATCACTTTTTGAGGAACAATGACGTTCCCCAGAGATTTAGACATTTTACGCCCTTCCCCATCCAAGGTAAAGCCGTGGCCCAATACAGCTTTGTAGGGAGCTTGGCCATTGATGGCTACAGAGGTGGATAAGGAAGAGTTAAACCATCCTCTCGATTGATCCGTTCCTTCCAGATACAGATCGGCTGGCCAAGTGAGTTCTTCCCGCTGTTTAAGCACCGCCTCATGGGAGGAGCCTGAGTCAAACCACACATCCATGGTGTCCGTCTCTTTTTTAAACTGCTTGCCACCACATTGTGGACAGGAGAAGCCTTCGGGTAAAAGTTCTTCTTCCGTCCGAGCAAACCAGGCATCAGAGCCTTCCTTCTTAAAGATGTGATATAGGTGGTCAATGGTTTCATCAGTGATAATCTCATGGTTACACCCTTGACAGTAGAAAATGGGAATGGGAACGCCCCAGGACCGCTGTCGGGAGATGCACCAATCTCCCCGGTCCCGCACCATGTTGTAGATGCGGGTTTCACCCCAGTCCGGAATCCATTTTACTCGCTTAATCTCCTCCAACATGGTTTGCCGGAAACCGTCTATGGAAGCAAACCACTGTTCGGTGGCCCTAAAAATGACCGGTTTTTTGCTGCGCCAATCATGGGGATAGGAGTGGGTAATAAAGGAGAGCTTTAACAGTGCCCCACGTTCATCTAGCTTCTGGGTGATCACTTTATTGGCATCATCGTAGAACAGTCCTTCAAAGCCTGGTGCTTCAGCGGTAAAACAGCCGCGATCATCAATGGGGCTTAACACACCCAAATTATACTTTTGGCCCACAACAAAATCGTCTTCCCCATGTCCCGGTGCCGTATGGACACAACCGGTCCCTGAATCCAATGTAACATGCTCACCTAAAATGAGGGGGGATTCCCGATCATACAGGGGATGTTGAGTGATGACAAACTCCAACTCTTTTCCTTTATAAGATTTTAGGATGGTATAATTTTTCCATTCCAGTTCTTCTTCCAGTTTGGAAAGAAGGTCTTTGGCCACAACGTATTTTTTTCCATCAACCTCAATCAGCACATATTCAAATTCCGGATGAATGGCAATGGCTAAGTTGGCGGGAATGGTCCATGGTGTTGTGGTCCAGATGACCACAGCGGCATCCTCGTCCACAATCCCTTTCCCATCCTTCACCTTAAAGGCCACATAAATGGATGGGGAGCGCTTATCTTTATATTCGATTTCCGCTTCAGCCAGAGCCGACTCAGACGAAGGGGACCAGTAGACCGGTTTCAATCCTTTGTAGATGTATCCTTTTTTGGCCATCTCGCCAAACACTTTAATTTGGCGAGCTTCGTATTCCGGATGAAAAGTGATGTAAGGATTTTTCCAGTCTCCTCGCACGCCCAACCGCTTAAACTGTTCCCTTTGCCGGTCAATATATTTCTGAGCATACTGTTTGCACAATTCCCTGAAGCGCAGAACGCCCACCTTTTTGCGGTCCACTTTTTCATTGGTAATCACGGCGTGTTCGATGGGCAGACCATGCGTATCCCAGCCAGGGACATAGGGAGCATGATAACCCGTCATCGATTTGAAGCGAACGATAATATCTTTTAAAACTTTATTTAAAGCATGGCCCACATGGATATCTCCGTTGGCATAAGGGGGGCCATCATGCAAGACAAAAAGGGGGCGTCCCTTTGTCTTTTCCTGTACCAAGCGGTAAATGTCAATCTCATCCCACCATTTTTGGATCTCCGGCTCCCGCTTGGGTAAATTGGCCCGCATGGGGAATTCAGTTTTGGTCACCTGGATCGTCTGGCGGTAATCCATCTTTCCAATACCCTCCTATCGTGCTGTTAAAAGAGAACCGCATTATTAAGCAATCGATATATATTGATAAAATTTTGTGTTGGCTTTGAAGCTCGATAATGAGCAGGTTTTTCAAACTAAAAAAACCCCCCACCCAGCTAGGGACGAGAGGCTTCCCGCGATACCACCCTACTAAACGTATCTGGTTAAAACAAATAGAATAAGCGCGTTGACCTATCCTGGAAAACGGCAAACCAAGATACGTTCACTCTATGATTCGTAACGTGAATCGAACCGGACACACCTACTGTGAGTTCAGCGTGTCAACTCCCGGGTGATCTTCGATAACATCTGTTTTATCAGGCTTCCACCATCCCTGACTCGCTACGAAAACAAATGTTACCTACTCTCCCGTTCATCGTCGATAGCCGATATGAATTGCCCACTCAAGCTTTACCACTTAAGCCCTATATTATTCCATTATAGGCAGTATAAATAATGGATAAACCTATCGTCAAGAGGATGGAAAAGAGGAAAACGGGGGTATACTTCCCTTTAGCGCGTTGCCCGCAATTCCTCCATGTCGGTCACCTTGTCCTGAGCCAGCTTGTCCCAATCATCATTGTCCAAAATCTCCAATTGTGCTTCCAACAAGGTGCGGAAACGAGTACGGAAAATGGAGGCTTGCTTTTTAAGCTCTTCCACTTCTAGGGCAATATTGCGCGATTTGGCCAGAGCCTCATTGATGATCCGATCGGCGTTTTTCTCCGCTTCCCGTATGATTAATTCCGCTTCTTTTTTGGCATTATTCTTTACTTCATCAGCCGCTTCCTGAGCCACAATAATGGTTTTGCTTAAACTTTCCTCAATGTTATTAAAATGGTTTAACCGTTCTTCGTATTCAGCCAGTTTTTCTTCCAGCTCTTTTTTCTCCCGGATCAAAATTTCGAACTCTTTAATCACCAAATCTAAAAACTCGTTTACTTCGTCTTCATCATACCCTCTAAAGACACGTTTAAACTCTTTATTATGAATATCAAGCGGCGTTAAAGCCACAACCAGCCCCTCCTTCGTCTTCACTTAACCCAACATATTCGACAAATTGTCAATAATTCCTGCCACCAACCTATTTTTTATACCCAAGCTGAACGAGAAGATTTCCCTTTCGGGTATGGCCTGTGATCTCCATCACCTTAAATCGGCCGTAACCTTTGATCGAAAGTATATCCCCCTCATTGAGGAGAGCAGCAGGCGAATCCTCCACTTTCCAGTTGACCTGAACCTTGCCCCCTTTTATTAAACCCGTTGCTTTGGTGCGGGACATGCGGACACATGGGGCCACAATGGCATCCAGACGTAAGGAACTCACTGTTATTGTTCGCGCTTCCCACGTATCTTCTGCCGGTACCAATTGGGACCAGTCCAACACAGAGGGTTTAACGCTCTTTTTGCCCACTTTGTTTAAATGGGTGGTAATATACGCTTCCATCTCTTGGGCCACAATCACCTGGATTTGACCCGCTGAAATTAAAATGTCGCCCACCATTTCCCGTTTGATGCCCAATCCCAAAACGGACCCCAGTATATCCCGATGACTGACCGATGTAGAATGATCCAGTTGAATACCCAACAGCGCCAGTTGAAACTCATCTTCCTGGGGGCTTAAATACTCAGGCGTAATCAGCATTCGCCTTCGTTCAGCCTCATCGTAACCTCCCCAGGCCGACACTTTCACCTGAGGAGTGCTACCGGCAACCGATCGCACAATCACTTGTTCACGAGGTGTTAAAAAGGGGGTTAATCTGGCTTTATGGGAAAGTGCCACCCCTTGTGCCCATTCCACTGTTCTTTCCACCAAGGGGCGTTCCTCGGGACGAAAGTGTTGGCTGAGATGATCCATACTGTTCATCCTTTACAAGAGCATATCAACCAGGGCGATCGCCCCATTGCGAGCTAAGCGAAGAGCCAACAGGGCAACGATGGGAGAAATATCGATAATGCCCAGGGGGGGAATAATTTTGCGAAAGGGAGCCAGCACCGGTTCAACAAACTTGCCCAATATCTCGCCAAAAGAACTTTCCCGCAAATTGGGCACCCAAGACATTAAAATATAGATAAACACCATAAACGTATAAATATTAAAGAAAAGATCAATAAACTGGAATAATACAAGTTTCAACCTTATCACCTCAATCCCTTAAATGGAAACGCGACAGCCATACCCTTTTTTAGCATACTGGCTAGTTTCTAAATAAACAAGAGCCCAAACGTAAATAAGTGGCCCCTTCTTCTACCGCCACCTGGTAATCATTGGACATGCCCATCGATAACTCAGTAAGGGGAGCATGGGCAAACTGTTTCTCTTGCAGTTGCAGTTGCAACTCTTTTAAGCGCTGAAAAACGGGACGGGTCTGTTCGGGATCATCCACGAAAGGGGCCATGGTCATCAGTCCTATCGCTTGAATATGGGGATAGGACGCCAACTGTTCGATAAAGGGTTCCACTTCATGGGGAGCCAACCCATATTTTGATTCCTCACCCGATACATTGACCTGAACAAAACAGGGAACGATAAGCTCCTGTTGAGCCGCCCTTTTCTCAATTTCCTCGGCCAGTGAAAGCCTGTCCAATGAATGAATATATTTAAACTTGCCCAGGACATACTTTACTTTATTGGTCTGGAGGTGGCCGATAAAATGCCAAGTTCCCCGCTCCCTATACTCTTCCCATTTAGGAAGGGCATCCTGTACGCGGTTTTCCCCAATATGTTCCAATCCTGCTTCAAAAACCGCTTTTAACTGTTCCACATCTAAATACTTGGTGACGGCCACCACCGTGATCGATTTGGGATCTCGGCCACTTTTAAAACACGCCTTTTCAATATTTTCCTGCACCTCAAGCCAATTGCGGACAATGTTCACGACTTTAACCTCCTGATGCATCTCAATTTTTTATGGCAATAAAACTGGCCATCCGTCCCGTTTTTTTACGATCCCGACGATAGGAGAAAAAAAGATCGGGCCGGCAGGCGGTACATAGACGGGTTTGAATAATATTTTGTTCCGGAAGGCCAGCCAGTTTAAAGAGCAGGGCATTGATTCCTTTCAGATCGATGCGGTATTTTCCTTTGGCCGTCTCTTTAATGACGGCTGGGTAAAAACGGGCGGGCACCACCGGCTTAAGAGCCTGGATCACCACATCATCCACCTCATAACAGCAGGCCCCTATGGCTGGACCAATGATCGCGCATAAGGACTCAGGACGGCTGTTAAACTGCTCCTGAAAACGGCGGACCAGTTTGGGACCAATCTTGAGTACCGTTCCTCTCCAACCGGCATGGGCCAGTCCAACCACACGCCGATCCATATCTATAACATATAATGGCACACAATCCGCATAAAATGAAGTTAAAAGAAGACCAGGCTGAGCGGTATACAGGCCGTCAACGGCTGGCAAAGCGTCTTCCTGTTGGCTGCCTCTTCCCCGATCATCCTCTTTAACTTCATAAATGGCATCCTGATGGACCTGCTGGCCACACACCATATCATCCAGGGTGAATCCAGCCCACTCTGCTAGCCGACGGCGGTTAGCCAGCACGTGTTGCCACTGGTCCCCAACATGAAGGGCGCAGTTTAAGGAATTATAGGGAGGTGGACTGACTCCGCCAGCGCGGGTGCTAAAACCAAAGACGAGCCAAGGTTGACGCTGAAGCAATGAAGGAATCGTAAGAAATCGGCCACCTGTGGCGGGAACAAAAGGTTCGGGTTCCGTCATCTAAACTCACTCCTCCATTACACTATAAAAAAAGAGGTGGTATTCCTCAACCTCTCACCTCTTTCTGCTCCTCTTCCAAGGCAGGATATTTTGACGTGTCTAATTTAACCAAAATAACATCATCACCTATCTTAACGATATTGCGCCAAGGAATGACAATCTCTTTTCCTCCGGCAAACAGACCAAAAAACTTACCCTGCCCGGGGCAGATGATAGCGTCAATGCGCCCCATTTCCAAATTAATATCAAGATCATGAATGGTCCCTAAATTGCGACCATCCACGATATTGACCACATCTTTTGCCTGTAATTCAGAGATCTTGATCACGTTCCCCCACCCATTTCTTTAGTTTCCCACCGTAGCTCTTTGATTTATATATATGTCTATGTACATAAAAAATTGTCCGCTAAGTAAAAAACGGCCGTCTTTGACGGGCCGTCAGGGTTGGGTTTGAACATATTTTTGCATCTGGGCGATGGCTGCTTTTTCCAAGCGCGAAACCTGGGCTTGAGAGATGCCGATTTCGTTAGCCACCTCCATTTGGGTTTTTCCTTCAAAAAAGCGCATGGATAAAATTAACTTTTCCCGATCATTCAGCTTATGGAGTGCCTCTTTCAAAGCCAGCTCTTCCACCCATTGATAATCTTTCTGTTTATCGTCACTAATTTGATCCATCACAAAGATGGGATCCCCACCGTCATGATAGATGGGCTCAAAAAGGGAGACGGGATCCTGGATGGCATCCAGAGCAAAAACCACTTCTTCTTTAGGAACGTCTAATATTTCAGCAATTTCTTGAACGGTAGGTTCCCGGGAATATTGATTGGTTAACTGATCCCTCACTTGTAAAGCCTTGTAGGCAATGTCCCGCAAAGAACGGGAAACGCGAATAGGGTTGTTGTCTCTCAAATAGCGACGTATTTCTCCAATTATCATGGGAACAGCATAGGTTGAAAATTTAACGTTTTGACTCAGATCAAAATTATCAATCGATTTCATCAGGCCTATACAACCCACTTGAAACAAGTCATCCACATATTCTCCTCGATTGTTAAAACGCTGGATGACACTGAGCACCAGACGCAGGTTGCCTCTCACCAATTTCTCCCTGGCGCTCATATCCCCGCTTTGCAACTGTTTGAATAGCTCCCTCATCTCCTTATTGCTTAATACAGGAAGCTTTGACGTGTCAACTCCACATATTTCAACTTTGTGCCTGCTCATCATGCTGTCCCTCCCAGTGGAGCTAAGTTAATGTTCAGTATCCCCCAGGAGGAAAAAATTATGCACCTGCCTGATGAGCAACAGCACCTTCCGTTACACGCAATATTACAGTTGTGTTACATCATTTTCTTAAACTCTTTCCTTAAACGTTTAATAATTCTTTTCTCCAGCCTGGAAATGTAAGACTGAGAAATTCCCAGCATATCAGCCACATCTTTTTGTGTTTTTTCCTCCCCATCTTTTAGACCGAAGCGAAGTTCCATAATGGTTTTTTCTCGTTCAGACAGTTTATGTAAGGCATTATGAAGCAATTTTTTCTCCACTTCCTCCTCAATTCCGCGATGAATGGTATCAATCTCTGTTCCCAATACATCAGAGAGAAGGAGCTCATTCCCATCCCAATCCACATTAAGGGGCTCATCGAAAGAGATTTCTGAACGGACTTTATTGTTTCGTCTTAAAAACATCAAGATCTCATTTTCAATACAGCGGGAAGCGTAGGTCGCCAATTTAATTTTTTTGTCAGGATCAAAGGTATTAACCGCTTTGATTAGGCCGATGGTGCCGATACTGATCAAGTCTTCGATGTTGATTCCTGTGTTTTCAAACTTGCGAGCGATATAAACCACAAGGCGCAAATTACGCTCAATCAACATTGCCCGTACAGCCCGGTCACCGCTGGAAAGGCGGGAGAGAAGATGTTCTTCCTCATCGCGGGTTAAAGGGGGCGGCAATGCTTCGCTTCCCCCGATATAATAAACTTCATCCGCTTTAATGCCCAAAAAGAGAAGCAGTCGATACCAATAAAGAAGCAGCGTCATCTTAAGTTTAGTCAGCACTGGACACAACCTCCCCAAACTTCATTTCTTCTAATGCACTTTCCCGCAATAAATCGGGATGAACGATAGCGGCAAACAAGCCATCGCGGGATAAGGATGATGGACTTAAGCCCACCAATACGTCATTTGTGCAAAAGGTGTCCGTCTTCGTTCGGATAATCACCTGATCGGGGTGTAAGGTACAAAGCAAACCCATTTTTTGTCCTACTCCCCGATAGGGCATGATTGACAAGCGGTTTAACCAGTTGATATCCGTTCCATTTTTAACTCCTCCCCATTGATCAATATGGTCGATGATGGACAGCACAGATTGAGGAACAAGTGATTCCAACTGTTTAGCCTCTACAATCATGACCGGCTTCTTGCTGAGTGGATGATACAGCTGATTGCCTGTATCCACCAGCCCGGTCACAGTGATACGCTTTTGATCAATGAAGATATCCACATCTACCAAAAAGTCCGCCTTTATTTTAACGCCTTCAATCCCTTTCCACTGCCGTTTGCTAAACCAATAGAGCAAGGGAAAACCGATCACCACAAACAGCCAGGAAACAGGATCCCCATATCCCGCCGATTGAGTGGCCACCATGCCCTGCATAATTTGATGTTGACTCTGAACGAGATAATGAACGGCTAAAAGCCCTCCCCCCGTTACAAAAGAGACGAAGCAAAACATGAAATACGATTTGATAAACCGTTCCACAGAGGGAAAGCCAAAAGCAACCAGCACAATGAGGACAGACAGGATGCATTTGGTTAAAAATGTATAGTAATTGAATAACGTAGGGATAAACAGGATTAAAATATAACTGGAACCGAGGCCTGCCGCTAAGGCCAGCCTCCATTTTTGACATGGCTGCCTGATAAACAAAGCGGTTAACCAAAGAAGCAGATAATCAATACAAAAGTTAAGCAGCCAGATCAAATCAAGGTAGAGATACATGATCCCTCTCCTCGATGGGTGATCATGATGCTCAAAGTATACTTGAAGGCTGATTCAAAAGGTGTTGAATTGTGCCCATGGAACGGAACTTTTTTAGACAAAGTTACAGAGAATGGGTAACCTTCTCTAATAATAATTAAATGTATGACGAGCATCGCCAATTTAGAACAACCTCTGAAAAACAGATGACTTGACGAAGACAGACTTGATTTTCACAATCTCTGTTCTGTATAATTATTGAGTACAACCACCAAGAACGTATAAACTTCAATTGAAGCTTAAACCTCTTGTCTCACCTGAGGCGGGAGGTTTTAAAGTTTAGGAGGACGATTATTTTGATGAAACAGCGTTTGGTCAACCTGTTGTTGCCTCTTGTCGATATTGATGAAAAGCGCCTGCTCTCACTGATTGAAATTCCCCCATCCAGAGAACAGGGGGACCTCGCCTTTCCCTGCTTTCAGCTGGCTAAACAATGGCGCAAAGCCCCCCATTTGATCGCACAGGAACTGGCCGAACAACTTAACCCAGATACGTTAACCGCATCCGGGTTTTCCAAGGTGGAAGCAACAGGCCCCTATCTTAACTTCTTTTTCGAACGGCAAAAGTTGGCCAATCAATTGCTGTCCATATCGGTAGAAGAGCAGTTGGCCGATCATCAAATTGGTGCCAACCAGACAGTGGTGATTGAGTACTCCTCCCCCAACATCGCCAAACATTTTAAGCTTTATCACATCCGTTCCACCATGATTGGCCAAGCTTTAGCCAACACGTATGCCGCCCTCGGGTATCATGTGGAGCGAATTAACCACTTGGGAGACTGGGGCACTCAGTTTGGCAAGCTGTTAGCGGCTTACTTCCGCTGGGGTGAGGATGAAAAAATAAAAGCGGATCCGCTGACGGAACTTGTCCATCTTTATGTCAAATTTCATGAAGAAGCAGAAAAGAACCCTGACTTAGAGGAAGAAGGGCGCCACTGGTTTAAACGCTTGGAAGAGCAGGATCCAGAAGCCACCCGTCTCTGGGAATGGTTTAAAGAGGAAAGCATGAAAGAGTTTGAAAAGATCTATCAGCTTTTGGGCGTCAGGTTTGATCATTACTTAGGGGAAAGCTTCTACAGCTCCAAGATGGACGAGATTGTTGCGCTGTTGGAAGAGAAGGGTTTGCTCAAGGAAAGTGAAGGGGCGCAGGTGGTGCCCCTCGATGAGGAGCAGCTTCCCCCCTGCATCATCAAAAAGAGTGACGGGGCTTCCATTTATGCGACCCGAGATCTTGCAGCGGCCATCTACCGCTATGAACGGTTTAAACCCATCAAAATGCTTTATGTGGTTGATTACCGTCAGTCTCTCCATTTCCAACAGGTGTTTGCCGTCCTCAAAAGAATTGATCCCATCTATGAGCAAATATGTGAACATATTGATTTCGGCGTGATGAAAATCGAGGGGGAAATCGGCTCCACCAGGAAGGGAAAGGGGCTTTTGCTCCATGAAGTGTTGAATGAAGCGGTAAAGCGCGCGGAACAAATTATCAATGAGAAAAATCCCCAATTGGCAAATAAAGAAGAGGTTGCAAAAGCGGTGGGGATCGGTGCGATCATTTTCAATGACCTTAAACATCATCGCACCCGGGAGGTTAATTTCGTTTGGGATGAAGCCTTTAATTTTGAAGGAAAAACGGGACCCTATGTTCAATATACCCACGCCCGCATCTTAAGTTTGCTCAGGAGAGCAGGGGCTGTTGAGGTTTCACCTCTAGAACACCCCTTATACGAACAACCCCTATGTTGGGAGATCCTTTATACTTTGTATCGGTATCCATCCGTTTTGGAAGAGACCGTGGAAAAAAATGACCCCTCTCAAATTGCGAAGTACCTGCTTGATTTATGTCAGCTTTTTAACCGCTTTTACGCAGAAGAACGCATCATTGTGGAAGACCAAGCTGAAACGCAGGCCAAACTTGCCCTGTGTCAGCATATCGCCAGGGTGTTAAAACATGGCTTAAAGCTCTTAACCATCGAGGCGCCTGATGAAATTTAAATAACTAATTAAATCAATCGCAGCCCTTATTTGGCTCTTTCTAGGGCTGCGATTAATTTTTCCGTTTCCTGGCGCTTTCTCTGCCTTGCTTGTCGCCGGGCCAGGCGATCGCGATAGACAAAATGTTGTTCTTCTGTTTCGGGATAAACATCTGGCACTGGGGCTGGACGTCCCTCCTCATCTAAGGCCACAAAAGTTAAAAAGGAAAGGGCAGCGATGCTCCGTTGATTGAGACGTGGCTCTTCCGTCATGATCTTCACAAACACTTCAACTGATGTGTTGCCCGCAGAAGCCACATAAGCCTCAATGGTGACGATGTGCCCTTTGACAATAGGTTTATGGAAATGAACCTCATCAATGGCTGCAGTGACGACCGGCCGCTGCGTATGCCGCTGCGCCGCTACGGCCGCCACTTCGTCAATAAACTGCATTAACAATCCGCCGAACAACGTGTTGTGGGTGTTGGTGTCACCTGGAAGAACGATGCGTGTCTGTACTGTTAATGAGTCTTTCATCGGGCGGCGTTGACGAGTCATTACCAATTCTCCTTCTGTTTATGGAACAATGTTAACGTTATAGGTTTTAAACCAAGTATCTAGCTGAATATAGTAGGCCATCACTTGGGGGCCTCTCATCAACTGACCAAACCAAGGACGCTCCACAAACGCTTCTGATTCCGTCAAGCGGTGTAACGCTTTTCGGTCCACTATTTCGACGAGCGGTGACTGTTTATCGTTTATAATGGAAAGCAGTCGCTCCCTAACCAATTGCGTATATTTGGGATGAAAGGTTTTGGGATAGGGGCTTTTTTTTCGATACAATACTTCTTGCGGTAAAATGCCTTCCATCGCTTTCCGCAACAATCCTTTTTCCTGTCCATTCAGACGCTTAAATGACCAGGGTACATTCCAAAGATACTCCACCAGCCGGTGATCGGCAAAAGGCACCCTTGCTTCGATGCCCGCTCCCATACTCATGCGATCTTTCCGATCAAGCAAGCTCGTCATAAACCAAACCATGTTTAAATAAAACATCTCGCGCCTTCTTTTTTCCTCTTCTGGTTCACCTTGCATAACGGGTACTTCGTCCAGTGTTTCCTGGTATCTTTGTTGAATATACTCGCTCAGCTTCAGTTTTTCTTTCCACTCCCTTTTTAATACATGTTCCCTCTGGTCAATGGAAACCATCCAGGGAAAAGCATTTTTGTGCAGCAGTTCTTCTCTGTAAAACCAGGGATATCCTCCAAAAATTTCGTCAGCCCCTTCTCCCGTCAAAACCACTTTAGCTTTGCGTGGGATTTGTTTGCAGGCCCAGAGTAAGGATGAATCAATATCGGCCATACCCGGTTGATCCCGAACGATCATGGCCTCATCTAAATAATGGAAAAGGATCTCCGGACTGATCAAGATGTGCTCATGATCGGAATCAATATGATCAACCATCCGGGTAATATAGGGACCGTCGGGATCGGGCTGAAAATCATTACGGGTGAAAAAGCGCTCGTTTTCAACATAATCAATGGAAAAGGAGTGTAACCGCCTACCGGATAAATGGTGGGCAGCAATGGCTGAAACGGTACTGGAGTCTAAGCCCCCGGACAGAAAGCTAGCGATACACTCGTCTGCCTTCAATTGTCGCCGAACAGCGTCGGTGACTAGATGACGCACTTTCTCAATGGTCTCCGTGAGGGAGTCTTGATGAGGCTGGCTAGAAATTTGCCAATACCGAAAAACATGATAGCCTTCCGGTCGCCAAAGAAGGGCATGACCTGGTCTTAACTCCCTGATGCCTTTAAAGATCCCACTGCCTGGAGTTCGGCTAGGGCCTAAGCCAAACACCTCTGCCAATCCTTCCCGATCCACTTCGGCCTTGATTTTGGGGTGGGCTAAAATCGCTTTTAACTCTGAACCAAAGATTAAGGCTCCCTCTTTTTCCGTATAAAAAAGCGGTTTTACACCCAATCGATCCCTGGCCATAAAAAGGGTGTGTTCCCGGTCATTCCAAATGGCAAAGGCAAAGATGCCGTTTAGCTTGCTTAAACAATTGGTCCCCCACCGCCAATAAGCTTTAACCAACACTTCGGTGTCAGTCTGAGAACTAAAGGTAACCCCTTCCCTTTCTAACTCTTCCCTAAGCTCATTGCTATTGTACAGGGCTCCATTAAAAATGATGGACCACTTTTGACCATTGAAATGAAGGTGCATCGGCTGTTTATCGTCTTCATCTTCCCGTAACATAAGATGTGCCTGTCCCAGGGCGACGTGTTCATCCACCCAGAGCCACCGTCCATCAGGGCCTCGTCTGGAGAGGGTGTCAACCATTTTGGTTAAAATTGAGCGCTTTAAATCCTGGGGATCATCGTTAAATTTAACCCATCCTGTGATGCCACTCAATCGAGATCCACTCCTTTTTCAAGCTAGGTAGCCGCCTATACTAAACTATTCAAAATCGATTGCAGATGTTCGCTGGCCAAGAAGCAGATCTCAAAAAAAAAGTCCCCATGATGAGGGGACAGTCCAGGAGAAGATCCTCTGGATTATTTACGGCGCATCCGGTTTCTCAAAAATGTGGGGATATCCAGATCATGTTCATTTAGAGAAGAATTAACCACGTGTCCTTCTTTTTGCTCCATACGTTGTTGTAAGGGGGGAACCGTACCGCCGCGTTCCTTATTCAATTCACTTGGTGACGAATGATCCGTTTGAGGCTGATCATCAAAACCAGTGGCAATAACAGTAACCATAATTTCTTCTTTCATTTCTTCATTGATCACTGCACCAAAAATCATATTCACTTCCGCATCAGAGGAGGCGGCCACAATATCGGCTGCTTCATTCACCTCATACAACGAGAGGTTGGTCCCTCCCGTAATGTTGAGCAAGACGCCTTTGGCCCCATCAATGGAAGATTCCAGAAGGGGGGACATAATTGCTTTTTTGGCTGCTTCAACAGCTCGGTTCTCTCCAGAAGCAACCCCTATTCCCATCAAGGCAGAACCTTTTTCCGTCATAATGGTCTTCACATCAGCAAAGTCAAGGTTAATCAGTCCTGGAACGGCAATCAAATCAGATATACCTTGCACACCTTGACGGAGTACATTATCGGCCTCTCTAAAAGCCTCCAGCATCGGCGTGTTTTTATCCACAATTTCCAACAACCGATCATTGGGTATCACGATCAGTGTGTCCACTTTTTCTTTCAAATTGTCGATTCCCTGGGCTGCATGAAGAGCCCGACGACGACCTTCAAAAGTAAAGGGACGGGTTACGACGCCAACGGTAAGCGCCCCAAGTTCCTTGGCCACTTCAGCAATAATGGGGGCCGCCCCTGTTCCGGTGCCACCACCCATTCCTGCCGTAACAAAGACCATATCAGCACCCTTTAATACGTTCTCAAGCTGTTCCCGACTCTCCTCAGCCGCTTTTTTACCCACTTCAGGATTGGCTCCAGCTCCCAATCCCCGGGTTAGCTTGGCACCGATTTGAATTTTATGTTCAGCCCGTGAAAGTTGCAACGCTTGAGCATCCGTATTAACGGTAATAAACTCTACACCCCGCACACCAGTTTCAATCATTCGGTTCACTGCATTACCGCCACCACCGCCGACCCCGATCACTTTGATGCGGGCGAACGGTTGCGTTTCCATTTCAAACTCCAACATATAGATTGCTCCTCCTAACTTCCCCTCAATGTAGTTAATTGTTTTACTATATAAATTCTCTAAACCAGCTTTTTACCTTCTCTCTCACACTCTGCTTGGTTCCTTGCTGCCCTTGATGATTGGACTCACCGACCAGTCGCAGCTTTCCTTGAGACTGCGTACTGGCTGCTACTTCTTTTTCCGCTTGACGTAAATTTTGAAACGCATAGCGGATTAAACCTACTGCTGCTGTATAATGCGGTTCCCTTACCCCGATATATTCAGGAGCAGCGATGCGCACAGCATTTTGTAAGACCGACTGAGCCAACTCCTGAATGCCAGGCATAGCGGTCACGCCACCCGTTAAGACATAGCCACCTGGTACTTCCTGATAGCCCATTTTCCTAATTTCTTTCTGAACGAGCTCAAACATTTCGGCCAAGCGAGGCTCAATAATATGGGCCAGATCCACCTGGTTATATTCTTTATGTTCATTGCTGCCAATCCTGGGGACTGAAAATGTTTCATCTTCAAGGGCTTCTTCGATCAGAGCACATCCGTGTTTAATCTTAATCTGTTCAGCCACTTCACTTTGGGTTTTAAGTCCTATCGCAATATCATTGGTGACGTATTCTCCCCCAATGGGGATGACACTGGTATTAACCAAACTGCCGTTTTCAAATAAGCTAACGGTCATTTGACCCGCACCCATATCCACCAATGCGATGCCCAGCGCCTTCTCATCTTTCGTCAGTGCCACAGTGCTTGTCGCCAGGGGCTGTAAAAATATCCCCGCAACCGATAGACCGGCCCGTTCAATACATCGTATCAAATTGTGGATGGCCGTTTTGGCACCTGTTACAATTATCCCTTCCATTTCAAGACGAACGCCAATCATTCCGCGGGGATCGCTAATCCCATCCAGCCCATCAACAATAAATTGCTGGGGAACCACATCAATAATTTCCCGTTCAGGAGGCAAGGCCATCACTTTGGAGGCATCGATCACCCGCATAATGTCTTCTTCACCAATTTCTCGATCCGAACTGGAAACAGCGACGACGCCTTTACTAGGCAATAACTGGATATGATTGCCAGCGATACCCACAAAAACGTCTTCAATTTTAACGTCGACCATCCGCTCCGCCTGCTGAACAGCCTCCTGAATCGATTGAACCGTTAAATCTATGTCCACAATCGCACCCTTTTTGATTCCCTCCGAACGACTGGTGCCTACGCCCACGATGTTAATCGCATTGTTGGCCATTTCTGCAATCACTGCTCGTACCATGTACGTCCCTATATCTAAACTGATAACATAACCGCTCATCTCTTCTGCGGCACCTCCTTCAGTTAACGCTCAGTTGCCATGATCTACCATAGAAAAAGTACATAATATCTTAATTCAACATCTTTATGACATTCCCTTTTTTTATCAATAAACTTTTTTACTTTCTTTTACTGGGAAGTTTTACCAACTCGTTTATTGATCAGTGCACGCCGAATGATAGCAATGTTGTTAAACAGGCGGACACCAAAAGCAAATATAGCAGCCAGATAAAGGTCAATGCCGAGGTGAACACCTAAAAAGGCAAGGCCGACCGCCAGCATTGTATTGAAGAAAAAACCGGAGACAAACACCCCGATATCAAAGGCATTTTGCAAGTATGCCCGGACACCCCCAAATAATGTGTCTAAAGCGGCCAATACGGCGATGGAAAGGTAGTTGGCATAGGCGGGTGGAATGGTTACATTGGTGGATAGCCCAAGTAATATCCCAAGTACTAGCCCAATCACTGGAAGCCATTTCATTCTTTATCCTCCTTAACGGGCTGTAAATACCGAAGGGTTATCTTCTGCTGATAGGCGGGGATCACAATTTTTTCTTTCTCCTCAAACACCACTTGATAGTTAATCACTTTAAAATACTCTTCTATGCCGGCAAGTTTTAAGGCGGGAATCAGCATGGCGGGGTCTCCAATCACGGAAAATTCATAAGGAGGTGATAGAGGACGAGTGTTGACCAAAATGCGGTCCTCCACATTGCGAATGGCCGTGGTGACGATAATTCTCTGCCCATTGATGGCGATGGCTTCCGCCCCATAAGCGTTTAATTCATTCACAATGAGCCGTAAATCTTCGTCATAGATGAGGGCATGATGGTCCGCAAGGGACAACTGAGCTTTTGGGCGTGGAATGAGACGGATCACAAATCCTTTCCCTTCCACTGCATCTAAACCGATCACTGCTTTAAGTCGATCCCTCTCCTTTTCCATCACCTCTACCGGATCACGTTGATCACCCAGATGGGTTGATTCATATTGATGGAGCAGATCCGTGTTTTTTCTAATCTCAGCCAGCAAGGCAGTGGTTCGTTCCCTTTCTCTTTGCAGTTCTATGCGTAAATCGTTCAGTCCTCTCGTTTCTCCAGGTTGACTTGTATCGGTGGTGGTATATAAAACAGCCAACATAAACCCGATCATGAAGCAGATAACCGACAGGATGATCCACGTTTTTTTGGGCTTGTCCATTATAAATCACCCACATATGCGGGCAGTATGATCTCATCCTTTTTTTCCACTTTCACACTGATCCCCCATGATTCCAAAACATCCACATAGCCGCCTGGCATATGCAAGGCGTTATACAAGGTGTCAGGTTCTCCGACGGCTGCAATCTCAAAGGGGGCCGTTGACTTCACATCATTTACAATAATGGTGGGACCGACGCAACGGATCGCTGTCCTTTGGACATAGCGTTGACCATTGATGCTAATCCCTTCTGCACCTGCAGCCAATAATTCATTGACTACACCGCGCACATCCTGTTCGTGCACAATGTACTCATTGGGATCACTTGCCTCATCGTAATGCCGATCTTCCAAGGTGACAATTACGCCAGGACCCTTTCCTTCCAAAACACCGGATAATAACCGATACGTTTCCAATTCACCATAGATGACCGACAACTGCCGCTCAAATTGTGCCACTTCCGCTTCCTTCTCATTCACTTGTTGCTGCAATGTTTTTAACTGCTCCTCCAGCTCCAGATTTTCTAGGCTAACTTCTGCCAACTTTTCCCGCAGTTGATCTTCTTCATGCCAATAGGTGTTATTTTCGCCAGGAAGCAAATTTGGGCTATTTTCCTGCGTGTACTGATAGGAAAACGAGATGAGGTAACCTGCGCAGGCCAAAACCACCGTTAACAAGAGATATATCCTGATCCTTCTAATCTTCATCTTGCTCACTATCATCTCCTTCTTCCACCTGCTCATCTAACCCATCTTCCACCGGCTGTTCAGCCCATTTACCGTCTAATAGATAGATCACGCTATCATTTTTTCCTTCAGCTAGCAGTTGGTCTCTGATATAAGGATACCAACTCATATTCTGACTAAATTGACGGATGGAGGTTACCACTTCAAACCCATCCACCATATATACCGTTAAGCGATATGGGTCCGACATGGAAGGAGAGAGCACAATTTCCGAAATCAAGTGGGTTAGCGAGGGAGAAAGCAGCGCCAGTTCACGGCTCAATTCTTTTATACCGTCCTGATGAGGCCAGTCATTTAAAATGGGATGCTGTATCATCCGCTTCTTATATTCTTTTTCATCAATAACACCGTTGCTCAAGACAGGATATAAAGCACCCTCTTTCAGCCAAATCGCCACAACCGGATATTCTTTGATCTTGATCAAGAGGCGGTTGGGCAACTGCCGTTTCACTTCAGCTGTTTCAACTTGAGGCATCTGCTCAATGCGCTTTTTTATCTCCTTCGTTTTAAAATCAAAGTAGGAGATACCCGGTTTGAGTCCCGCTGCTTTTAGCACGTCATCCTCACTGAGCAAATCATTATTTTCAATGATTACGCCTTGTAAACGGGATAAATCAGATTGAAAATAGATGACCAAAAGCAGCACAACAAAAAAAAGCAGGGCAAGCGCAATCAAGCCTCTGTTTGCTTTGGGTGGCTTAAGCTGCCTTATTTTAGGAATTCGCTCTTCAACGGGTGTTTTTTGACCATTCATATCCATTTCTCCATCCATATCAAACGACATCCAGTCCAAGAGAAAAATTACTCTTCACCAATCACTTCCACCTCGCGCTGCAGATGAATCCCATAGTTTTGATAAACCGTTTTCTGAATGTGCTCAATTAAAGTTAAAACATCCCTTGCTTTGGCCTGTCCCAAATTGACAATAAAGTTGGCATGCTTGGTTGAAACCTGAGCATCTCCCACACGGAAGCCTTTTAATCCCGACTCTTCAATCAACCGACCAGAAGAATAAGGCGTAGGGTTTCTAAAAACACTACCACAGCACGGCTGTTGGAGAGGTTGAGTTTGGCGACGATAATTTTTATTAGCTGTCATCTTAGCCAAAATCTCATCCCGGTTTCCTTTCTTTAATTTAAAACAGGCTTCCAAACAAATGCCTTTCCTTTCCCCTTGCAAACAGGACGTGCGATACGAAAAGTTAAGTTCCTCCTTATCCAAAACCCGTATTTCCCCGTCGGTAAACAGGATTTGAGCGTTTTCTAAGACTGAGGAAATATCGGAGCCGTGGGCTCCCGCATTCATATATACGGCGCCCCCTACAGTTCCTGGAATCCCACCGGCAAATTCCAAACCGCTCAATCCATGTTGAGCCACAATGGTGGCCAGCTTGATCATGGAAAAGCCAGCACCCACCGTGACTTTGTCCTCCTCAATAGTTAGGGCATCCAATCCTTTGCCCAGTTTGATGACAGCGCCGCGTATGCCTCCGTCTCGCACCAGCAGATTGGAGCCTCGCCCTATTGCGATCCAGGGAATATGCTGACTGGTTAGGTATCTAACAGTCTGAATTAAACCTTCCTTGTGAAAAGGTTGTATCATTATATCGGCAGGACCGCCAACTTTTAAAGTTGTATGCTTGCTCAGCGGTTCATTTAGCCACACTTTACCCACGTTTAGTAGGTCCAAAGCTTCTTTTACCTTGTTGAAATCATTCATTATTTACCTCCAGATCATTCATGCTCATGCTGCGCATTCTCAGTATATGTAGGTAAGTGCCCAGTGTGACCAGTGATGAGGTTAAAGTGGGCGGAAAGAGTGTTTCTATCATAAGGTATAAGGTTAGGATCGCTCTATCAAATTAAGGATCAATCGATACAGCTGTTCTTGAGCATCAGGTTTGCCTAACCTTAACGATGCTTTATTCATTGTAACCCTGAGGCTGGGATTGTCAATAATCTTTATAATTGTTTCCCATAAGCGGGAGCCGCTCAAATCTTTCTCTAAAATGACGTAACTGGCTCCTTCTTTCTCCAGCCAACGGGCATTTTTTTCTTGATGGTTATTGGTTACATAGGGAGACGGTACCAATATGGAGGGAATGCCCAAAGCCGTAAGTTCGGCCAGAAATGAAGCGCCTGCTCGATTAACGATTAAATCCGTAGCCGCAAGTACATCAGGCATATTGTAAATAAACGGCTTAACGGTTAGATTACGGGATTGGCTTATAATCGGCTCCAATTGCTTGTTTATCCGGTCAAAATGATTGTGTCCGGTAATAAAAAGAAAGTGACAATCAGGCCTTTCCTTGATTTTATCGGCCATTTGAAGAAAGGCTTGGTTGATCGCTTCAGCCCCCCTGCTTCCCCCCACAATTAATACCAATTTTTGATCCGCCGCCAGTCCCAACTCTTCTCTCACCTTTTTTCCATCCCTGCGCACCACTTCCGAGGCCCGGGGATTGCCTGTTACGATAATGTTAGGATGCCGAAACTGACCTTTGGACTCCTCAAAGGAGACGGCCACAGCCGAGACATAGCGGCTTAAAAATAGATTGGCCAGTCCAGGAACCACGTTTTGTTCATGAATTAAAGTGGGGATGCCTAACTTGCTGGCTGCATAAACAACAGGCCCTGATACATATCCGCCTGTGCCGATCACGATCTCAGGTTTAAAGCGTTTAATCAACCGCTTGGAATGACGAATAGCGGTTATAAACTGCCACAACGTTTTTATATTATCCATGCTGATTTTCCGTTTAAGCCCAGATACTTGAATGGCTTCAAACGGTATCCCAGCCTGCTTCACAATTTCCGCTTCCAAGCCGCTTTTGGTTCCAATATAAAGAAACTGAGCATCAGGATGATGCTCCTTCAGCTTATTCACAATGCTTAAGGCGGGATAAACATGGCCGGCAGTTCCTCCCCCGCTGACAATCACCTTCACGATTATCACCTGCTTTGAGCAAAACGGGATATATTTAACAGCAATCCTAGCGCAGTGAGCATAATTGTTAAAGATGAACCACCGTAACTTAAAAGAGGCAGGGTGATTCCTGTGACAGGAAACAAGCCGATTACCACACCAATGTTGATCACCACTTGAATGGCAATCATGGCGACAATGCCACCGGCTAACAGGCTGCCGTACAAGTCTGGGGCACAAATGGCCGTTCTAAACCCCCTCCACACTAAGAGGGCAAAGAGGGTTAAGATGAGTGACCCCCCCAAAAATCCCAATTCTTCCGCTAAAATGGCAAAAATGAAATCGGTTTGAGGTTCTGGAAGATAGTAAAACTTCTGGCGGCTCATCCCCAAACCCAAGCCCATTAGTCCTCCAGGACCGATGGCGTAGAGGGACTGAATAATTTGATAGCCAGCGCCCAAAGGATCTTGCCAAGGGTCAAGAAAAGCTGTAATCCGAGCAATCCGATAGGGAGCGGCAATTATTAATCCCGCCAGTCCTGCTACTCCCGCCAAACCTAATAGTCCTAAATGCCAAATGCGAGCCCCCGCCATAAACAACATGGTGACCGAGGTGGCCACCAATACGGCCCCCGTCCCCAAATCGGGCTGTAGCATGATAAGACCGAAGGCTAAACCAACCAGTCCCAGAGGTAACAGCAGTCCCTTAAAAAAGGAGCCCATATATTTTTGACGATACGACAGGAAACTGGCCAGGAATATGATCATCCAGATCTTTATAAATTCCGCCGGTTGAATAGAAAAGGAACCAAAGCCGATCCAACTTTTTGAGCCATTCCGCTCTACGCCTATGATGAGAACCAGGATGAGGAGAATAAAGCAAAAAATCAGCCCTGCTTTAGCCCAACGACGCCAGACCCAGTAATCGATCTGCATCACGATAAACATGGAGACGATGCCCAAACCGGCAAACAGAAGCTGCCGTTTAGCGTAATAGTAAAAATCACCAAATTTGTGATAAGAAAGGACAGCACTGGCACTATACACCATCAGTATGCCAATACTTAACAAGGCGAGGGTGCAAAAAATGATGATAAAGTCGGGGGTGGCACGTTTAGGCAAGGGTAACACCTCAACATCTTCAAAAATTTAAGCGTGTCCGCTCTTATTTAAGCATATGCACGCATTGGATAAACATGTCTCCCCGCTCTTCAAATGAATCAAATTGATCCCAGCTAGCAGCCGCAGGAGACAGAAGAACGGTATCCCCTTCATCAGCAATCATGCGTGCCTGCTCTACGGCTTCTTTAACATTATCGACGTGAACTATCGGTTTTACCCCTGCCTTTTCTCCTACAAGGGCCAACTTAGGTGCCGTCTGGCCATAAACAATGAGTGCTTTCAGTTTGGAACGAAATAGATCCTCTAACACATTAAAGTCCTCGCCCCTATCCAAACCACCGGCAATTAGGATGACAGAACCGTCAAAGGACTCAATGGCCCGCCGGGTGGCTAATGCATTGGTGGCCTTAGAATCATTGTAATATGAGACCCCTCTCCACTCTCTAACAAACTGAAGTCGGTGGGCGGCTCCCTTAAAATGGCGGAGCACTTTCTGCACCCCTTCTAGCGAAGCTCCGGCTTCTAAAGCCGCCGCTGCTGCCGCCATACTGTTTTCCACATTATGCATCCCTGGCAAGCTTAGCTCCTTTTGGGAACAGATATCCCATCGTCTGCCTTCCTTGTCGACATAGATGATTGATTCCTCTTCAAGATAAACTCCTCGCTTAACCGGTTGCTTTCGACTAAACCAAACCACTTCTCCCGGCACATGTTCAACCAAACTTCGAGTCTCATCTTGATCCGCATTTAAAACAGCCAAATCAGATGACCTTTGGTTCATAAACAAGCGGGCTTTAGCCGCCATGTACTCCTGTTTAGATCCATGATAATCAAGGTGGGCATCGTATATATTAAGCAATACGCCTATTTTGGGTCGAAAGGTTTGGATGCCCAGAAGCTGAAAGCTGGATAACTCAGTGACTAACCACTCGTTTTTTAAAGAGTTGGCCGCCACCTCACAAAAGACGGTGCCAATATTGCCTGCCGTTTTTGCTTGAAGGCCACTTTCCTTTAACATTTCACGGATCATCATGGTGGTGGTCGTCTTCCCGTTGGACCCCGTCACACCAATAATGGGGGATGAGGTGAGCCGGTAACCTATTTCCACTTCGGTGAAAACGGGAATCCCTTTCTGAACTGCTTCCTTAATGATTGGAAGATCATAGGGAATACCAGGGTTTTTTACAATAAAATCAACAGGTTTGTCCAGCAAGGTTAAGGGGTGGCCACCACAAATCACCTGAATGCCCAATGCTTCCAGCTCTTCGATCCCTTCACATTGCTCCCGGCTTTTCCGTTCATTAACCGTCACATTAGCTCCTTGCTGTGCTAACAACTTGGCCACTGCCGCCCCACTTTTGGCCAGTCCCAACACCAATACGGAAGCCTGGCTCATGATGAAAACACCTCAAGATAGATGCCAACTCCGGCCAGGCAAAAACTGACCAACCAAAAGACAACAACCACCTTCCACTCCGACCACCCACCCAATTCAAAATGATGATGTATGGGGCTCATCCGAAAGATTCGCTTCCCCCTCATTTTAAAGGAGGCCACTTGCAAGATAACGGAAAGGGCTTCTACAACAAATACACCGCCAATGATAACCAAAAGCAACTCCGTTTTCGTTAAAACAGCTACCGTAGCAATGGCACCACCTAAGGCGAGGGATCCTGTATCCCCCATAAACACTTTGGCCGGATGGGCATTATACACAAGAAAGCCAAGCACCGCCCCTACAACCGCCGCACTAAAAATAGCGATCTCCGGTTCGGAATAGCGGGAAGCAAGAATGGCATAGGCCCCAAAGGCGATGGCTGCTGTCCCAGACAGCAGTCCATCCAATCCATCCGTTAAATTAACGGCGTTGGAGGCTCCGATCAGCATGATCACCACAAAGGGGTAATATAACCAACCCAATTCAAAGGTATGGGAAAGGCCAGGAATGTATAGATAAGTGGGATGTCCAAAGGTATAGAGAACATAGCAAAAAATGGCCGCGATGGCGGTTTGGCCTAAAAGTTTCTGTTTCGCCGTCAATCCTAAGTTACGTTTAAAATAAACTTTGAGAAAATCATCGAGAAAACCGATCAGTCCGTAGCCTAATGTGACCAATAGAAGAAGGAAAAAGTACGGGGTGTGATTGGAAAACTTAAAGACGGTTATGGTGAGGGCAAGCAAAATAATAATTCCGCCCATGGTTGGGGTCCCTGACTTTTTTTGATGAGACTTGGGCCCTTCTTCCCGTATACGCTGTCCCAACTTGAGGCGAGCCAATGCAGGGATAAGCAATGGAGCAGACAAGAGCACGATGACAAAGGAAGCAAATATGGTGAGTAACACAACGTTAACCATGGCTTAATCCCCCTCTGGTAACCTTAAGGTGTTGACGGCTTCTTGGACCACCTGGCGATCATCAAAATCATAACGTTGACCCTTGATCTCCTGATAGGTTTCATGCCCTTTTCCCGCAATCACAATCACGTCGTCTGCTCGCGCTTCTTGAATGGCCCAAAAAATTGCTTCTTTACGATCTTCAATACGCTTATATTTAGTTTGTAACAAGTCCTGGTCAATTAACCCTGCTTCCATATCATCTAAAATAGCATCGGGTTCTTCCCAGCGGGGATTGTCAGAGGTAAAGATGGCCAAATCAGCGTGCTCTGCTGCTATTTTGGCCATGATGGGACGTTTGGTTCTGTCACGATTCCCACCACAACCGATCACACATATCAGCCGCCCCTTGGTAAAAGGTCGGGTCGTGGATAACACATTGGCTAAACTATCAGGAGTGTGGGCGTAGTCAACAATCACGGTAAAAGGCTGATTGATAGGCACGATCTCCATGCGACCTGGGATGCCAGCAATGTTCTGAAGACTGCGTTTCATTTGCTCCAAAGGTATCTGTTGTGTTATTCCAGCACCGATGGCTGCCAACGCATTATACACATTAAATATGCCCACCAACGGCAGGTTGATTTCCGTGACTTGGTTTAAATATTTTAATGAAAAACGTACACCCTGGACGGTTAAATTCAAATTGAATGCTTTAAGATCGGCTTTTTCATTATTAATCCCATAGGTGAGCACCTGAGCTGCGCTCATCGTGGAAAAATCCTTATAAGCCGGATCATCGGCATTCAAAACGGCATATTTAAGGTTGTCAGGATCGATCCCGCTTCCTAACTGGGCAAACAGCAACCCCTTGGCCAACTTATAGGCATCCATGGTCTGATGAAAATCAAGATGATCCTGCGTTAAGTTGGTAAAGACAGCCACATCGAAGGCCAGTCCCCTCACCCGGCCTAAGGCCAGGGCGTGGGAGGAGACTTCCATCACGGCATGGCTGCAGTTTTCCTTGATCATTGCATGGAAAGCTTTTTGGAGATGTAAAGACTCAGGGGTGGTATTTTTCACAGCATAAACATGCGCTCCAATTTTCATATTGATGGTCCCGATGCGCCCCGTTTTATAGCCACAATCGGCCAATATTTTTTCAATCATGTAAGTGACGGTCGTTTTTCCATTGGTTCCCGTCACCCCAATGAGACGCAACCGATTGGCTGGATAATGATAAAAGTGAGCTGCAACGTAAGCCAAAGCCCGGTATGTGTCAGGAACAAGGATAACCGGTACAGAGACGGATAGAGGCTTTTCAGCCAGTATGGCCACTGCCCCTCGCCGGACAGCCTCCTCGGCATAAAGATGACCATCGGTATTAAAACCAGTCAGACAAACGAACAAACTGCCTGGTTTCACCTCTCTGGAATCCATTTCAATAGACTTTATATCAATTTGTTCTAAGACATGACGATATGGATGATTTTGAATGCTATCCGTTTGATTTTGATACGTCATAAGAACAGGTACTAAATGGCGAACAAGCCTGAACAGCTGCATGGTTTTCACTCCAAACTATAATTGGCCCGCTGCAATCAATCCCTATTTTAATCCCCTTCAGTTTTTTTGTCACCCGAATCAGGCTTGGATTCAGGCCTTTCTCCCATTAACACACGTATGGTTGAGCCTTGAGTCACCTTTTTACCCGGTTCGGGTTGCTGTTTAATCACCACGTTCCCTTGTCCAGCCGCTTCAATGGGAAATGAAAAGTACATGCGTTGCAACTCTTTGTCCGTCCGACCAATCAGATTGGGCACCTCCACCAACATTTCCTCTCCCCACCGATACTCTTTTTCTATGGGGCTTTCCCTTTCTTCAACTCCCATATAGCGCAAGCTATCTTCGATAATTTTCCCCACAATGGGTGCAGCCACCACTCCGCCAAACTGGACCGTATTTTTTGGGTTGTCTACACCGATATATACCACGATCTGCGGGTCATCAGCCGGTGCAAAGCCAATAAAAGAAACGATGTGATTGTTTTCTAAATAACCGCCCCCTGGGGCCACTTTTTGTGCCGTTCCGGTCTTGCCTCCCACTCGATAGCCTTCCACGTAAGCATTTCGACCAGTTCCTTTAGCGACGACACTTTCCAGGGCATAGCGCACTTTTTCAGACGTTTCATGAGAGATCACTTGCCGCTTCACTTGGGGAGTGATTCGGCCCAAAACAAGGTCCGTTTCCGCATCTGACCATTCTTTGGCGATGTACGGGGTATAAAGATACCCGCCATTGATGGCAGCCGACACAGCAGCCACCTGTTGGATCGGCGTGACCGCCACTCCCTGTCCAAAAGCCGTGGTGGCTGTTTCAACCGGTCCCCTTTGTTCCGGGGCAAATAGAATCCCCTTTTGTTCTCCTTGCATGTCAATGCCTGTTTTTTGCCCAAACCCAAACTTCTCAATGTACTCAAAGAGTTTCTTCGTTCCCAACCGTTGGCCTAGTTCCACAAAGCCAGGGTTGCAGGAGTTTTCCACCACTTCCAAAAACGTTTGGCTGCCGTGTCCTCCCCGCCGCCAGCAATGAAGATGAACACCGGCAACCTCCACGTAGCCCGGGTCATGAAAAGTATCATGTTCCAAATCCACTTTACCTTCCTCTATGGCTGCCGCCAAGGTGATTATCTTAAACGTGGAACCGGGCTCATACATGCTAAAGACGGGCAAATTGCGGTTGTAAACTTCAGGAGGGTATTCCTGATAACGGCTAGGATCGTAATGGGGGCGGCTGGTCATGGCCAATATTTCCCCCGTATTAGGGTCCATGGCGATGCCGATCACCTGATCCGGATCATAAGTGGCCACCGCCTTGTCCACTTCCCGTTCCATTATTTTTTGAATGTTGATATCGATGGTTAACATAAGATTGTGGCCATCTTTGGGAGGCTGATAAACTTCGGTCTGATTGGGCATCATGCGCCCTTTAGCATCGGAGTAAAAGGAGACGTGGCCGCGCTCTCCCTTTAAAATCTCATCGTAAATTAACTCCGCTCCAGCCAACCCCTGGTTATCGATACCGGCAAAGCCTAACACATGGGATAAAAAGGCTCCATGGGGATAATAGCGAATGCTATCTTCCGCAATGTAGACCCCTTTTAAACCTAATTGTTCGATTTCCCTTGCTTTTTCATTTGATATTTTGCGCCCTTCAGGATGCAGACGTACAATACTCTCTTTTTGGGTGATCAGTTTGTAGATCCGTTCCTCACTCGTATCCAACGCATTGGCTAGGGCCCTGGCTGTCTGGGCTGGATCCTCAATTTGGGCCGGGACCACCATCACCGTGGGGGCGCTAATATTATACGCCAGCACTTCACCATTTCTGTCCAGTATTTTCCCCCTTTTAGCCTCAAAGGGCACATCTCGACTCCATAAATCTTCCGCTTTATCCATTAACCATTGGCCCTGGTACAGTTGAATATAACCAAGTCTTATGCCCAAAATCATAAACAGTGCCAGACCAGCTAATAGGGTGAAAAAAATTCTTCGTCGGACTGTCACATTAGAGATGCGCAATGGCTTTCGCCTCCCCCAACAACGTCCTCTCTCCTATAACCCTATTCAACTTGTCTGGCTAATAGAACAGTTGCTCCACTCCTTAATGATCAATCAAAGGCTTCAATTCAAGTTTGAGGGTGGTGCCTGGACGAATCAGTTCACCCTGGGGAACCTCCTGTTCCACCACATAACCATGACCATTGATTGAGAGATTGAGTCCAACCACCTGGGCCCACTCCTGCACCTCTTTTAATGACCAACCGGAAAGATTTGGCATGGTAATATAGCGCAAATCACCGGACAGAAGATACACTTTACTTCCCGCTAGCAACGCTTGGCCTGGGGATGGCACCTGACGGGTGATGACGTTGCCCTGTCCCTCTATATGAACGGTAAAGCCTTTTTCTTCTGCCCGACTTGCCGCCTCAGAAACCTCCAAGCCGATATAATTATCTACCTCTACCTTCTCCTCCATTTTTTCCTGCACCACAACGGTCTCTATATCTTGACTTACATTGAGATAATGTAAACTTTGTTCCATCACCGGTTTAAACACCTGAGCCACAGCGGTTCCCCCCAGGTAAGAATGCTCCACCTGAGGAGCATCAACGGCCACAAACATGGACAGTTGGGGATCATCTTTGGGAGCAAAGCCTAGGAAAGAGTGAATGTATTTATCAGGATGGTAGCCTCCCCCCTCTTTTGGCTTCTGGGCAGTGCCCGTTTTACCTGCGACATGATAGCCTTCCAGATAAAAATTAACCCCCGTTCCATCCGTTACCACACTTTCCAGTAAGTCCTTCATTTTTTGAGCCGTTTCAGGCGAAACCACTTCCGGATCCACCACTTCCGGCTCGTTATCGACCACTGTTTTGTTTTGGTTGGGATCATGGATTGCATCAATGATGTAGGGCTTGAGCAGCTTGCCACCATTGGCCAAAACATTGATGGCTTGAATCTGTTGGATTGGAGTCACCGTGAGCCCTTGGCCAAAGGTCATGGTGGCCACATCTATGGGTTTAGCCTGATCAAGGGGCTTGATAATCCCTTCCGTCTCGCCTGGCAAATCGATCTCCGTCAGCTTTCCAAACCCAAAGCGGTCAATATAGTGATAAAATACGTTTTTATCCAGCCGTTCATAGCCTAAAATAACGGCCGCTACGTTACTTGATTTTTCAAATCCTTCCCGCATGGTGATGGTTCCCCATCCCCCACGGCGATGATCGCGAATTGTATGCTTTCCGACCGAATAGCTTCCAGATTGAAAGGTTTGCTGATCGCGATAAACCCCTTCTTCGATGGCTGCTGAAAAGGTGACGATCTTAAAAGTGGACCCCGGCTCAAATGCGTAGCTGACCGCATCATTATAATAGTTGGTTATGGCGGAATATTGATTGGGGTCAAAATTGGGTCGGCTGGCCATGGCCAAAATCTCCCCGGTATGAGGGTTAGACACAATGGCCACCATTTTTTCCGGTTGGTATTCCCGATACACTTCGTCCATCGCTTCTTCAAGATAACGCTGGATCCGGTGATCAATGGTGAGATAAACGTCAAAGCCATGTTGAGGCGGTTCTAGAACCGTATCGCTGTTCAATAAACGATTGCCTCTGCGATCTTGACTATAACGATAGGTCCCCTCTTTTCCTGTCAAATAATCGTTAAGCTCAAGCTCCAGCCCCATCTTAGCCACTCCGTCCCGATCAACAAATCCCAGTACATAGGAGGCGAAAGCACCGTGAGGATAGTGGCGTTTATTTGTTTCGATAAATGTGATCCCTTCCAGCTGTAACGCTTCAATCGCTTCTTTGACCTCCCGGTCCACTTTCCAGCCCCCTGGCCTTAACTCCACCTGATTCACGTCTTTTTTTGTCAATAGTTCGTAAAGCTCTTCTTCGGTCATGTTTAAATGAGGGGCTAATTGTTCAGCCGTTTTTTGAGGATCTTTTACGTGATTTTGTTGTTCCGGATCAAGGATGGCGACGACGGTGTAAGCCTCAACCTCCTGGGCTAACACATGATGATTCCGGTCAAAAATGGTCCCCCTTTTGGCCCGTAAATTTTCCTCTTGGTGATAAACCTTGCTTGATCTTTCCTGATACCAACTGGCCTCCACCACTTGCAACGTATACAAACGGTAGACAACAGCAAAAAAGAGCAATAAAACTATTGCTCCAATAAATTGACTGCGCCGGCGAATTTTACGATAGTCCACGCGGATCCCTCACCTTCAGGCTGCACATTAAGGCTGCTTTACATTAGAACGGGACATAATTGTGACCGAATTCTCCCGCATGGTCATGCCCAGCTCTTTTTCTGCTAATGACAAGATGCGGTCAGGGGAACGAAGTTCAACAATTTCTGCTTCCAAAAGGGCATTGCTCTCCTGCAATTGTTGTAACTCTTTTTCCAGCGCAAGGTAATCATAATTGATTTCCGTTATAATAACCGAGCGCGCCATCAGTAAAATCAGAACGGCAATCACGATAATCATGGCAAAAAGAACCAGAAGCTTACCCCGACTTAAGGTAAGAATAGATGGTCGCAACTCACTTTGAGAGTGGTTATCCGTTTTTGAGTTCTTTTGTGATTGAATCGTGTTTGGCCGTTTGTAACGTCTTTCGTTTTGATATTTAAAAGCCACATTGCCGTACTGATACATATGGTTATCCTCCTTAATAATCACTCATAGAAAAAGGATCATACTTTTTCGGCCACTCTCAATTTGGCTGAACGGGCCCTAGGGTTTTGCTCCACTTCATGACGATCCGGAACAACAGGTTTCTTGGTCACCACTTTAAGTACCGGCGTCTTCCCACACACACAGTGAGGCAAATCTGGCGGACAGGTACAAGGGTCGCTTTGCTGTTTAAAAAACTGTTTGCAAATCCGGTCCTCTAAAGAATGAAAGGTAATAACAGCCACCCGTCCACCTTTCTTCAACAAAGGAATGCCTTGCTCAAGGGATTGGGATAATGCCTGTAGTTCATCATTGACGGCAATCCTGATGGCCTGAAACGTACGCTTGGCCGGATGGGGGCCATGCTTTCTCGCCTTGGCCGGAATGCTAGCCTTGATAATTTCGGCCAGCTCTCCAGTTGTTCTAATGGGGGCAGATGCTCTTTGTTGAACAATGTTTCGAGCAATTCGCTTTGAAAAACGTTCTTCTCCAAAGCGAAAAAAAATATCAGCCAGCTCTTCCTCACTGTACGAGTTCACCAGGTCAAAAGCGGAAAACGGTTGTGTTTGATCCATGCGCATATCCAGGGGGGCATCATGTTGATAACTGAATCCCCGTTCGGCTTGATCCAATTGAGGGGAGGATACACCCAGGTCATACAGCAACCCATCCACTTGCTCAATACCTAAATCTTTCACAATGGTCCCTATCTCTCGGAAATTGCCATGGATGACAGAAACACGCGCTGAAAATGGAGCCAATCGCTTTCGGGCATGGTGGATCGCTTCCAGATCTTGATCAATGCCGATAAGCCAACCTTTGGGGCCCAGTTGAGCAGCGATGAGAGCACTGTGTCCCCCACCACCTAAGGTGCAATCCACGTAGATACCATCGGGTTTAATCTGTAGTGCCTCTACGGCTTGGGGACCCAGTACGGTTTGATGTTGAAACATAGTGAACCTCCGTCATAAGTCGAAGTCTACAATCTTTTCGGCAATCTCGTTAAAGGAGGCTTCTGATTGCAAATAATATTCTTCCCACACCGCCTTGCTCCAAATTTCAACTCGATTGCTAACACCAATTAAAACACACTCTTTAGTGAGGTGAGCATACTCCCTGAGATTGGCGGGTAGGGTCACGCGTCCCTGTTTATCCAGTTCACATTCCATGGCACCGGAAAAGAAGAAGCGGGTAAAGGCACGGGCGTCTGCTCGGGTAAAAGGGAGCGATTTCAGCTTTGCTTCTATTTGTCTCCATTCCTCGAGTGGATATACAAAGATACATTGATCCAGTCCGCGGGTGATCATAAAATGATCCCCTAATCCTTCCCGAAACTTGGCGGGGATAATCACCCGCCCTTTTTGATCGATGGTGTGCTGATATTCACCCACGAACACAACGCTTCACCACTTTGGCTCCCTTTTTCCCCACTATCCCCCACTAATCACCACTCTGATTACAATTCGTCCCCACAAAAAAAAATCCTGCTTCGCAAGCAGGATTTTTTTAAGAAAATCGGATTTTGAGTCTTTGGACCTATTCTTTCCAGGAGTCAAGATAACGTTGTTGTTCCTCGCTTAACCGATCAATGGTAATACCCAATGCTTCCAATTTATAGTAAGCCACTTGTCTGTCTATTTCATCAGGTACTTTGTGCACATCATGAGTCAGCGTGGTGTAATGGGTATTGATATATTCAAGACCTAAAGCCTGTAGAGCAAAAGTCATATCCATAATTTCAGCAGGATGGCCGTCCCCCGCTGCCAAGTTAACCAGGCGCCCTTCAGCCAGGACAAACAATCTGGTCCCGTTTTGTAGACGGTACTCGGTGATATTTTGGCGGACCACCCGTTTGGAAACGGCCAAAACCTCCAACTCTTTCAGATTGATCTCCACATCAAAATGGCCGGCATTGGCTAAAATGGCTCCGTCTTTCATGCGTTCAAAATGCTCGGTGCGGATGCAATCTTTATTTCCGGTCACCGTAACAAAATAATCACCAAGGGGAGCCGCCTCTTTAATGGACATCACTTCAAATCCGTCCATATAAGCTTCCACCGCTTTTATCGGATCCACTTCCGTTACAATCACTTTCGCTCCCAGTCCTTTGGCCCGCATAGCCACTCCTTTGCCACACCATCCGTAACCGATCACCACCACCGTTTTACCCGCCACCACGAGGTTGGTGGTCCGATTGATGCCATCCCATACCGATTGGCCTGTCCCATAACGATTATCAAAAAGATATTTACACAGGGCATCATTAACAGCTAACATGGGAAAACGGAGCTTACCAGCCTTGGCTAAGGCCTTCAGTCTCAATATCCCAGTGGTGGTTTCTTCTGCTCCTCCCCTGACGTTTTCCATTAAGTCTGGCCGTTCCTCATGTAAGATGGTTACCAGATCCCCACCATCATCAATGATCAAGTCCGGCTTGGTTTCCAATGTTTTGATCAAATGGTGCTTATATTCTTCAGGCTCCGGATTATAGCGAGCAAATACTTGGATGTTATCTTCCACCAAGGCAGCACACACGTCATCCTGGGTGGAGAGGGGATTGCTTCCAGTAATGGTCACTTGCGCTCCGCCTGCCTGAATCACCTGAGCCAAATATCCCGTCTTAGCTTCCAGGTGTAACGATATGGCCACTTTGAGTCCACTGAAGGGTTTTTCTTGCTCAAAGCGCTCTTTGATTCGGCTTAAAACAGGCATATGCGTTTGGGCCCATTCCAGTTTCAGTCGTCCTTGTGGTGCCAGGGAAAGATCTTTGATCAAGCTTGTTTGACGCGCATCCATGCTATATTACCCCTTTCTATTCTTGTCCTCACCTCTGCCGCTCAACCGTTTGACAGCACTATGGGTTTAAAAAAACCAGTTTATGGTTCCCATTATAATCATAGGGAGCCTGCATGAGAACCTCAAGCAATTGCAAGCCGTACTTGTTAAAATAGTAAAAGGGATTGTACACCCTCTCCTGCCATTTCCCCTCCGGGTGAAGGGCCTGCTCAATTTTATCAAATTGCCTCAAGGTGGCCTCATGCTGCGTTTTAAAATCAGCCACTGCTCGCTTATGCAAATAATTAACCTGTTCGTGCAGCTTGTTTAAATTTTTCTGTCCCAAATCGATCAACCCCTTGTTAATCAGGCCAATTTTTTTGATCAGGGGCTGATATAAAGCGGCAATTTCATCCTTTACATGTTGGAAATGTTCATCCAAATTAAGCTTGTCCTGTTGAGCCAGCCACTCCTGACGATAGTGGTCAAACGATTGAACAACGGTGTTTACATCCAAGTGATGTTTGGTCAGCAGCTTACCAATATGAGGCTCTATTAAAGTGATCTGCAGCCGAGGAATGATGATGGGCAGTTTAAGGCCTAACTGTTCAAAACAGGTGGAAAGCAGACCCCAATAGGCTATTTCTCCCGGCCCGGCCACAAAACATAGGGTGGGAAACAGGCGTTCCTGCATATAGGGGCGAGTAATAACGTTATTGCTTAACCGTCCCGGGCTTTCCTCGGCGATGTGAAGCAGCTCTTCTTCAGTGAAGGTTAGGCGACCATCTTTTGATCGAAACAGCCCCTCTCTCGCTTCTAATAACAGACGTTCTTCTTGATGGTGGATAAAAAGCAGGGCAGGCCAGTCCCCCAATTGCAGCTGAGGCGTATAGCCTGCTTGTTGCATCCGCTTAAGATCAGAGCGCACAGCTGTATCAATCTCTTGGTATTGACGAATAATCGCCTTGAAAGGCTCTGTTTCCAATTGCCTTAATTCGGGATCAGCAGAATCAACGAGCAAAAGACCGTATCGGGCAAATAGTGCTTGAAGCAGTGAAGCAAAAAAATCGACATATGTGGTGGAATGCTCCACAGCATGGCTAATCAAACGCTTCACTTCAGCACTAAAATCTGTCTCCTTCCAGTGGGAATAGACCTCGTCTAACCAGGTCTCAATTTCGCTCTTGGGAAGAAGACGCTGGGAGATCGATTGACGCGTCACCGATTCATTAGCTTGAAGGGTGATCTTCCGCATTTTTTTTGCTTGAGGATGCGGCATATACACATGGTTAATCTCCTCAAAATCATGATCCTCCCCCGCAATCCAAAAAACGGGAATCACTGGAACCGCCAGCCGTTCTTCCTCCAGTTTGGCTCTGTTGATGATGGTGATCACCTTATAAAGGGTGTACAGAGGGCCCGTCAGCAAGCCGGCCTGCTGGCCGCCGATCACCACCACACTATTTTCGCGCCGCAAACGTTCCAGCTGCACCCGCTGTTCAGCACTGATGGACCAGCGGCTCAAAAAACGTTCGATCACATCGGCCAGTTGCTGCCGTGGAAAGGAGCGGTGCATCAGTTCTGCATAGCGCTGTTTATAACTTTCAGGATCATCAGGATTATAATGGAAAAAATCGAATGCTGACTGTTTATTGGCCATATAGTCAGCCACAAAGAGATTGGACTGAGATAAGGAATAATCTTCAATCTGGATCTGCATGAATGATTCACCTTTCATTTCAACGAGATGTCGTTGATTTTTCTTCCAGAGCAAGAATAGCTTTATAGAGCAATTGATTAACGGTTAATTTTAACCCATAGCGCTCACTTAAATGGACAAAATAACCGTTTAATGCTTCAATCTCTGTTTTTCGATGGTGAACAATATCTTGTAACATAGAGGAGCGATTGTCCGCCGTTTGCTGACAAACGTTGATAACCTTCTTCCACAAAGCTTCCCCAGCGCTCACCAAGGGATGATTCTCCCCCCATACTTTGGAAAAAAGGGGGATTAATTCCTCATACACCTCTCTCATCATCCAATTTAAATGTTTATTTGTGATGAGCGCGCCATTAGGGACTTTAAACAGGGCTGTGATCGGATTGATGCAAGCATTGATCATGGCCTTAGACCACAGTTCGGCCTCAATGTCATCACTGTAAACAATCTCCAGATAAGGAGCGATGGCGTTTTTCCAGCGCTGAACTCCGGGAGGGTTTAAGCCTTGCGGGGAGCCAATCATTGTCACTCCTTTGCCCCGTTCCATCGTTTCCCAATCGGAAAGCCTGGTGGCTCCACATTGCGTTATGCCGTACATTACGGTATGCTTTGGGAGGAAGTGCTCCACCTTTTCCTTGTGACCAAGCCCGTTCATTAAAAACAATAGCTCAGACCAAGGCGCAACATAGTTGGACAGCCATGGAAGCAATTCCAGCAATTGGGGTTGTTTTACAACCACCAACACCAGGTCAGCAACAAGGGGGGCCTTAATCTCATCGCAAGCGAAAGCCTGGGGAACATATTGCACCGTTTGCCCATCCCCAAGGGTGACGCTGATTCCCTTTTCCTCAATCAGGCTGGCTTGTTTCTTCCTGCGGGTTATGTACTGCACGTTATAGCCTGACAAATAAGAATAGGTACCAAACAACATGCCAAGGGCGCCGGCACCGATAATCGAAATGGTTCGTTCCTGATGCTTCATCATTCCACCCTAACCTTGATTTCATTGACATCAATTTACATCACTAAGCATTTATGGTAAACTTCCCTCAATGCCATTGTACGGCAAGGAGAACACTTTTTAAAGTTTGGAGGAAGTCTGATGAAAAAAACGATGCTTGCTGTCATCACCATCATGCTGATGTTGACCATGTGGGCTTGCAGCAACGATGATGAAACCGCTGAGAACGGTAAAACGGTGGCCATTGTCAACGGCACCGAAATTACGGAAGATGAACTTAACCGTTACGTGGAACAGTATAAAACCGTGTATGCCAATTTAGGCGTCGATTTTGAAAGCGAAGAAGGAAAGAAAATGATTGAAGAGCTGCAAACTGAAGTTTTAAATGGTTTAATCGACCAGCAAATCATCATTCAGGCTGCCCAAAAAGAAGGGTACAGTGCTGATCCCGTAGAAGTGGAGAAAATGGTTGAGGATTTTACAGCCCAATTTGAATCGGAAGAAAAAATGAAAGAAACCCTTGAGGCTTTAAACATGACCGAGGAAGATTTGGAAAAAGAGATTGAACAAACTATCATTTATAATCAATATGTTGAAGATCAAATTGGTGAGGTAGAGGTAACGGAAGAAGAATTAGAAGAAGCTTATGCAGCCCACGAAAAAGAAACAGGCGAAGAGCTGGACGAAGAAATGAAGCAAACGATCAGCAACCAGCTGGTTATGCAAAAGGAACAGGAAGCATTTCAAAAACTGGTTGAGCGTCTAAAGCAAGAGAGTGAAATTGAAATTTTGTTGTAATCAAATTAAGGTCCGCTAAAATTCCGGCCTCATCCAATGAATTCATGCAAGAAAATTAAAATGTAAATTGAAAGATAAAGGCACAAATTGTCCGTACGGAAAAAAGAGCCTGAGCAGCTGATAGCTACTCAGGCTCTTTTTCTATCCTTTTCTGTCACTCCAGCTAAGCTGTCTGTGGTAGAGGGGTGTCTTCAATAACCAACAAGCTTTTTATTGAGGCTTAATCTCCCGGTACTTCCCTTTATAAAAGAGCAGAGGCTCACCCTCATACATTTTCAAATCAAGGACTTCACCTACAAATAAGGTATGGTCACCAGCTTCAAAACTGTTCCACAGCCGGCACGCTACCGTGGCCAAACAGTCGGCTAACAGAGGGATCTCCTCATACCAGGTAAACAATTCCTGTTCATTTTCAATGTTGGGTTTTCCGGCAAAATGATTGGACAAATTTTCTTGATCAACCCGTAAAAAGTTAACGCCAAACACCTTTGCTTGCTTGATTAAATTGTTCGTTCTTGCTTTATGGTCAACCGATACTAGGATAAGAGGAGGATCTAATGATACGGACATAAAGGCATTGGCTGTCATACCGTGAGGGCCTGTCTCACCATTGGTGGTCACCACAGTAACCCCTGTGGCAAAGGTGCCCATCACTTGGCGAAACAATTTGGTGTCAAAATTTGTAATCATAAAAATACCTCGCAATCATGAAATATTAATCTTATAGAACATCAATTACGAGACTATTTCTTATTTATGAGCCTATTATATAACAAAAAGTCTGTCAAGTATAAACATAGCCAAAAGGAAGTCACCCTTTTGGCCACATTGGAAAAATTAATATTGTTGTTTTGGGGTTTCCTCATCCACCTCTTTAACCACCCGGAAGGTTCCATATCCCATGACAACAATATCACCAGCTTCATTTTTAACAAGGCATGAGACCGTAGATAATTTGGGCGTCGATTCTACGATCTTTGCAGCGGCGTATATTTTCCCTTCCTTCACTGAGGATAGATACTGTATGTTTAGATTGGTTGTCACCGCAACTTGTCTAGGTCTTGACAGAATGACCACTAAACTCATCGCATTATCCACCAGGGCTGAGGTAACACCGCCATGGACAATGCCTATAAGATTTAAGTGGTGTTTCTTAATTTCCAAACTTAAAACAACTTCATCCTGATCCAGATGTTCTAGTTTACAACCTAAATGGCCCCAAAATGAATCTTCCAACCGATGTCTCCCTATCTAAGACTAAAGCTTTACTTGCTCCTCCTCCAAATCATAGAGAAAACTACTCTTGAAGACCTTCTTCTTTTAACACTCTATTGGCAATTCGAAATGCTTCAAGGCCAGCAGGAATTCCTGCGTAAACAGCAATTTGAAGCAGCGTTTCCCGTAATTCTTCCAAAGGCACTCCATCTCGAACTGCCCCCCGGAAATGGACTTCAAATTCCCAGGACCGGTTCATCGCAGCCATCATGCACAAGGTGTTTAAGCGACGTTGCTTCAAACTCAGTCCCTCACGGCTCCAAATTTCCCCAAAACAATATTCAAATAATAGTCTGTGCATCTCTTTGTCAAATTCGGTGACATTTTTTAAAACCTGATCAACTACCTCATCCCCAAATAACCGTCGGAAATTTTGTTCTCCTTTTTGATACGTCACACTGCTCATCTTGCCTACCCCCAAAGAATATATTTAATCTCACTTCTCTTGTAATCCCACATTCTATGCCAAGATTTCAGCCGTTTGCCCCATCAAAAAATACGCACAATAGGATCTTCCAACATTTCCCAAAGAGGATCAATCAGTTGTTGATGGTTAAGTTTAAAACCTTCTCTCACACATCGAACATAGTGAAAGTAGGCTAGTGGATAAAAGCCAATTTATGGCCCCACCCACTGGCCATCAATTATCATTCGAATAATCAATACAATTAAGTACCTTGGGACCAATGTTGGAAACATTGGATGGTTTGGCAGCACAGCTGGCAATAATTAAGGAAAAGTAGATATTTGACAAAAATATATGTTTTCATATATATATTTGATAAATTATAATAACCTCATCACATACTCTAACTGAGGTTTGGGCAACTCCATTTTCATTCTCCTTTTCATTTGATTAATCAATTTGGGCGACTGTGAAGTGAACTAATAGTCGACTGTGGACTAAATTTAGTGTTTATAGCCTAATAAACTTTAGATTTATCCAATAAATACTTAAATAAGTAGGATGAATCTTCATTGCCATATTCCCGATAACAATCTGAATATAATTCCAAAATTTTATCACTCAGCTCATGGGGGATACCTAGATGCCCCTTAATACTTTCATGGTATAGTTTCAGATCTTTCATCAATAGCGCCATGGCAAACCCTGAATGGTAAGTGCCTTTGATCACACATTCCGGAAACATCACCCGGCTCATAAAGCTGCTTCCGGTCGAGACATTAATCACATCAATCATTTGTTTCATATCAAGACCAAACTTTACTCCCGTCATGACGGCTTCACACGTGGAATACATGATCGCTCCAGCTAAAAAATTGTTAATCAATTTCATACACTGACCTTGCCCTGGGGTTTGGCCAATATGAAAAATATTTTCCCCAAATGTGGCTAAAAGCGGTCGTACGTCGTTTAATATTTTTTCTTCGGCTGCAATCATTAACGTTAAATTGCCTTCAATGGCCCCTTTTTGCCCCCCGCTTACCGGTGAATCCACATAGGCAATACCGGCCCGTTGCAAAAGTTCTGCACACTCTTGGGCAGCTGTTATACCAATGGTCGATAGATCCACCACAACCTGTGTCCTTTTATTTGAGACTCCACTTATTTTCGAGCATACTTCTTTAGATGCGTCACCATCTGGTAAGCTGAGAAAAACAACTTCCGCCTCTGCCATTTCCTCTACGTTATGGGCAATACGAGCTCCTTGTGGGGCGCGATCTTCCGTCCCGGCTGTATCATAAGCGATCAGGTTATACCCTGCCGCAACAATATGTTTGGAAATATACTTTCCCATTTGCCCCAATCCTACAAATCCCGTTACTTGATAGCGCATACCACAATCCCCCCTTAATTTAGAGTCGTTATACTCGAAAAAACTTTTCCTGTTTTGATCCCAAGCGACCTTCACTTACCAAATGACGCTCCTCCCTGTTGGGTATCATGTAGTGATCGAAGAAGGCCCCATATTAACATAAGGGGCCAAATAGGTTTTTTAGCTAGTGATTGGAAAATGAATAATTTGTACATCCCCTGTTGCATAATTGGAGACATCTTGGGCAACTTTTTGTCCCTGCTCCGATTGCATGGCTTCAATCATGTCTTCAAAGCTTTCAAAATCGGCTTCAAAAATACAAAAGTAAGGAGCTTCCCCTTCGATAGCCTTAATGTCTAAGCTATAACGCATAGCCTTCATTTTAGGCAGCTTTTCAGCAAGGGGTAGATGGTGTTTGACGTAATACTCTTTAAAATGTTCAGGATTCTCTTGTGGAGGGTAAAGAACCATTAATCGGTACATTGCGCATGTCTCCTTTTCTTTTTTACTTACAACAATATACTAAATCATATATTTTTTCAAGAGAGATTTTAAATTAAATTTTCTAAAAAATAAAGTCAAAAAAGCCCTCTCAAAGGGCTTTTACCAAACCTCCATCCACGATAATGGTTGAACCTGTCATATACGTATTGGCTGGTGATAAAAAATAGGCTACCACCTGACCAAACTCTTCAGGCCTGCCAAAGCGCTTTAGGGGGATCTCTCGCGCTGCCTCCTGATGCACTTCATCAATGGTTTTGCCTTCCCGAGCAGCTTTTTCCGCATGAAGTGCTTGCAGCCGTTCAGTAGCAATCTGACCAGGACAAATGGTATTGACTAAAATATTTTTCTCAGCCAATTCGATGGAAAGTGTTTTCATCAAACCTTGTACGCCGGCCCGCATCGTATTGGACAAGATTAAACCTTCAATGGGGGTTTTGACAGAATAGGAGGCAATGGCTACGATCCGTCCTCCCTCTTTTGCCATGAAGGGCAGGCAGCCCCGCACCAATCGCACCACACTGAGGAGATTGGTTTCAAACGCTTTCTGCCATTGTTCATCCGACAAGGTTTCGAATGAGCCGGACGGCGGTCCTCCGGCATTACAAACCACCCCAAACAGACGATCCGTATAATCTCTCACTTGAGAAAAAAGGTTTTTCACCTGTTCCGCTTCAGATACATCAGCGGGGATCATCGCCACTTTAACTCCCGTTTTTCTTTCAATCTCCTCTTTAGCCAATTGAAGGGCATCTTCATCGCGGCTGACCAAAATCAAATTAGCACCTTCCTGAGCCAAAGCCAGGGCGCTTGCCTTCCCTAAACCCTTGCTGGCACCGGTAACCAGAACAGTTTTCCCCTTTAGTTTTAAATCCATCGTATAAATCCACCCCTTCCCCCTTATTAACCTCTGCACCTAGAATAGCATATCCAAAACAAGGGCGTGAACACATTTATTGTCATTTTAGCGTAAAAGAAGTAAACTTAGAGAAAAGAGCAGCATGAAGAGAAGGGATGAGTATGGTGGAGAAGCCCGTAGTGGAACGACTGCGCATTAATTTTAAAACCCTGGAGGAGTTTCAGCGTTTTCAAGAATATGGTTTAGAAGAGCTGTCGATGTTGGAAGACTTACAAGCCAATATGATTGAAGATGACAGCAATTCCCCATTTTACGGCATATATTATGGCGACAAGCTGGTCGCCCGCATGAGTTTATATCATATTAGCGGCAAATATGACCGCTACTTTGATCCGCCCCAAGATTATTTGGAACTCTGGAAATTAGAAGTTCTTTTAGGCTATCGGCATCGAGGATACGGTACGGCCCTGGTTGAATATGCTAAAAGTTTTAATATGCCCATTAAGACGAATGCCCGCCAACAGTCAGGAGATTTTTGGCTGAAGATGGGTTTTAAACCTGTTAAATACAACCCTGTCCGAGACCGGGGTGAAAGTCCCTATATTTGGCTACCTCCAAACGTTAAGGAGAGGGAATGGACGGAAGAAGAAGAGAATGAACACGAAAATTAAATAAGTTAACTTTTCTAATATAAATAAGGAACTGGTTGGGTGATTAAAACATTTATCGCCCTGGCCAGTTCCTTTTTTCGCATGGTGTCTACAGCTCATATTCTTTTACTCTACCCGCTCTAGGTTGCCATTTTTATCCATTTTAAAACTGAGGTGGTGACCTTCGTCATCATTTCCCAAAAACGCCAATTTGCGTGCCCGGTCCATAATTCTCATCAGTGCTTGATAATCTTCATTCATGGTTTGATATTCTTGCTGCATGGCCTCCAGTTCTTTCTTCAGAGACTGGTTTTCTTCACGCAACGCAGCCACTTCTTTCTCTTTTTCAGACAGCAATTTATCAACCTGTTTCATTCTTTTAAAAGATTCCTTCTGTTCCCGCAAAAACCGAATCACGTCATCAATGGTTATCGCCGTTTCCTTGACCGATTCAGTTTCCTTATCCACCACTGTTGTCTCCTGAGCATTGGGATCACCCGGGGCTGCAATTCTATTAGATTGCTCTTGGAGCGCTTTTTTCCCGGCTTTAGATTTTAACTGATTGCGCTGAGCCTTCGCAATCTTGATAGCCGATTCATACTTTTTACGCACCAAGCTGTTCCAGCGAAAACCACAGGCGGCAGCTGTACGTCCAAGCCGTCTTCCCACCTCTTCAAAGGCAGCCAGTTGGGTGCTTCCCTCTCTAATATGGCGCAAGGTCACTTCAGCCAGGATAAGATCATCTTCCTCTGTCCATGCATCTTGCCTTTGAGCCACCATCTCTATCCCTCCAATTGCAATTTGTAATTCATTCTATGCACATGCTAGAGTTGATAGAATCTTGTTCTACTATATGAAAGTATGCCCAAAAAGTGCGCTTTTAATCCTGCTTTCTTTGTGCTTTATCTATGGCGGCTCTTAAGGGCAGCTTGTTTATACTGGAGCAATAACTCCAGATTGCGGCGTGTAAAAGACTCGCACCAATTGATAGCTTCTTCTAAAAAGTTTGATTTTGGTATGATTTTATTGATAAAACCAATTGAATAAGCCTCAGAACTGTTAATCTCTTTGCCGGTAACTAGCAACTCCAATCCTTTCGGATAAGGCAGCCGATCAAACAGATAGTGAACATGATCTATATTAGAAGTTAAACGGTGGCTATGGTGCTCAAAACAGAGAATCACGTCGGGGTGGGCAAGGCGAAAGTCACAGACGGCAGCCAGCTCACAGCCCGTATCCCGCGTTTTCCCATTGATTAAAGCCACTGTCAGTTTGGGAAAGCGAGAGATCAGGTTTAATAATTTTCCCCAATTTTCCAGCAAACAAGCCTCTTCTACATCATTGCCCAGATCTGTCCCATAGCAAAAAATATCCCCTTCGCCGGTGATCATGATCATCTTCACCTGCTGATCTCTTTGCCAGGCATCAAGGATCTTCATCATTTCTCTCATCATATAATCATTAAGTACATTATAAGCCCACGGCCGAGCCAGAGTGATCAACCCCACCTGATTGATGATCTTCGCATAGAGCATCCGTCTCCCTCCCTCAACCAAATCTTATCATAAAAAGGCAAAAGGGTTGTCCCTTAAGGACACCCTTTTGCAAGTGTGGATCAAGAACGGATGACCATATGTTATTGTTGCTGTAATTTGCTTTGAGCTTGAGACAATTGTTGCTGCGCTTGTTGAAGCTGTTGTTGCACCTGTTGAAATTGTTGTTGTTGCTCACCTTGAATTGATGCTTGAGCCTGCTGTAATTGTTGCTGAACTTGCTGCAGCTGCTGTTGGGCTTGCTGAATCTGCTCTGGTTTAGCCCCTTGGGTCGCTTGCTGTACCGCCTGTTGAGCTTGCTGCATCGCTTGCTGTATTTGTTGTAATTGTGAGGTTTGATTCTGCATGGTCATTCCTCCCTGATCATCGAATAATGTGTATTTCTAACCAATGTGGTTAAAAATACATTACCTAGCTTGCCTAAAAAATAAAATTTCATACTCCTTTAAGCACTAAAAAAGGCAAGAGACTGAGCTCTTGCCTTATTCATTAATCACTTCTTTACCTTTGTAAGTGCCGCACGATTTGCATACCCGGTGAGCCAATTTATATTCACCGCAATGGGGACATTTGACCATGCCGGGCACCCGTAGTTTATAATGGGTACGGCGCATTCTTTTCCGGGTTTTTGATGTGCGTCGAAAAGGTACTGCCATCGTTTACTCCACCCCCTTTTGCCAATCGGACAATTGCAAACGAATTTACTTACGCATCGTGATCATCAAAAAAACGGGCCAGCTTCGCCAGGCGAGGATCAATCTGGTTCTGATCGTCCTGATGCTGTTGTTCAAGATAATTCCAATCCTTCCCTGCGGTCACCATTCGCTGGCGGCAAGCTGTTTCATCGCGACAGCTGGGTACAAAGGGGATCAACATTTGTACGTGTTCTTCCAGATACGGCATCAGGTTCAGCTCATGGCCCTCAATGGGATGAATTTCATCTTCCCTATCCTCTTCATCGGTATAGTGGTTCAGGGCTGACTGTAGGTCAAAGCGTTCCAGTACGTTTTGTTTAAAGGCATGCTGATATGTATTTAAACAACGGGAACACTGAAGGAGAAATGAACCGCTTAACTGGCCACGAACCACAAACAACTTGGCTTCTTTATAGCCTTCCCCTATAAAGTGAACAGGCTCAATATCAACCAGCTGCAGATGCCGTTTCTTAAGATAGCTAAAATCTAAGGTGTGATTAAACTCAATGTTTTGGTTATCCAGATGGATTAAACGATTAATGGGGATTTTAATCATAGTTCACCTCAAAACAACAAAAATAATTATAGCTTGAAGCAAGGGCGTTTGTCAAATATGATGGTACCAGAGGTGAAACGCGATGAATGTGGTGGGACTAGTCGTTGAATATAATCCATTACATAATGGCCATCGCTATCATTTTGAGCAAGCGAAAAAAATGAGTAAAGCCGAAGCTTGCGTCATTGTGATGAGCGGCAATTTCCTCCAACGGGGGGAACCGGCTATTGTTGATAAATGGGCCCGAACCCGTATGGCGTTACAGATGGGCGTTGATCTCGTTTTTGAACTGCCTTACGTATATAGTACCCAACACGCTAATTGGTTTGCATTTGGGGCGGTCGCCTTGCTCAACCAGCTCCCCTTTGTCACTCATCTATGTTTTGGATCGGAAAGTGGTGAGCTGGAGGCGTTGGACAAGTTGGCCGATGTTATCGTTCATGAGCCTGATCGCCTTAAACAAACATTGCAAGCCAAGTTGAAAGAGGGCTGGCCCTTTCCTAAAGCATACAGCTACGCTTTACAAGCCGTTATTCAACATGATGATAACCTGGCTGAAACGATAAAACAACCCAATAACATTTTAGGACTGCATTATCTTGCCGCCTTAAAGCGTTTAAAGAGCGGCATTATCCCCCTCACCCTTAAACGGTACAAAGCCCATTACCATCAAGAGAGCTTCGCCGACTCCCACATTGCCAGTGCCACCAGCATACGGCAAGCCCTGTTGGAACGCGACGTTCCCCACTGGGATGAGGTGCGCCCCTATGTACCCCACTATACGCTTGATGGACTGATAAAGGAATATGAAGCAGGTCGTGGTCTTGTGCATTGGGAAACTTTTTATTCCTATCTTGCCCACCTTTTACTATCTCAATCTGCTTCTCAACTCCGCCAAATTTATGAAATGGAGGAGGGGATTGAACACCGGCTAAAAAAGTATATTTTGCAAGCCGATTCGCTTAATCACTTGATTCAGCTGGTCAAAACCAAACGCTATACGCACAACCGCATTCAACGCATGTTGGTCCATCTCTTAACCCAGTGTCGAAAAGATGAGATCCGCTCTCTCAATCTGGAAAAAGGGCCCACCTATCTCCGTCTGCTCGGGTATTCTTCTCGAGGGAAAAGACTGCTTAACCAATACAAGCATAAGCTCAATGTACCTCTCATTGCTTCCATCAAAAAAGAGCATCCGGCCATGTTAGAACTGGATCTTAAAGCGGCTGCTATTTATAATTTGGGTATCTATCCCAACGAGCCAGGGTTGGCACAGTTGCGAGAATTCAGCCAGCCGCCTCTGTTCATAGAGTCCGATTGAGTCACCCGTTTTTCAGGCAGCTGCTCAAGATAAGCTAGAGCTTCCCCTAATGTATCAACAGGGATCACCTTCATGCTACTTTCCAGCTCGCGAGCGGTCTTTAAAGCCACTTCGTAGTTGGAGTTTTGCGCCCCCTTTTCAAAGGGGGCAAAAAAAATATCTGCACCAGCCTGATGGGCGGCAACCACTTTTTGATGCACGCCACCAATTTTCCCCACATTTCCGTTCTCATCAATGGTGCCCGTTCCAGCAATACGATACCCTTTGGTAATATCATGGGGATCTAATAAATTGTAAATTTGAAGGGCAAACATGAGGCCAGCCGAGGGGCCTCCAATTTTCCGAGCATCGATAAAAACTGGTGGGTCAGTATAGATTGTCTGATTTGTTATGGCTGAGATGCCAATGCCTACCCTCTCTTCCTCTCCATCCGTGCGGGGTAACTTTTCCAGCTTCAGGGTGGCCTTTTCCTCCATCTGCCCCCGTCTTAATGTTAGGGTCACTTCTTGGCCAACGGGCTTGGTGTTTAAATAATCCCTTAATTCTTCCACTGTTTTGATTTCCATCTGGTCTACATGGGTAATTACATCGCCCACCTTTAGAAGACGAGCGGCAGGCAGCGTGTGATCAATTCCCATGACGACAACGCCTTCATTGATGATTTCCACTGGCATTCCCGCTTGGTTAAAGGCGGCGATAATGGCTGTATTTTTGGCCAAATCCATCAACTTTTGTTGATACCGAAAATATTCTTCCTGATCATGGAGATGGGCCAACACCTTTTTCTCTTCAATCAGATCTACATAATTACTCACTTTGGCCCAGGCATAAGAGATCACATTGGCTTTGCCCATTTTTATGGTGGTGAGCATGATGCTCCCTTCCTGGGAATAGCCGTCTTCCACTTTGACCAATTGGGACAGATCGACGGCATCGCCTGGCTGAGAAACAAAATAAGGAACCGGAAAATAAAAAAAGATAATTACCAAGATGACAACCACAATACCCAGAGCCCATCTGCTCATGTTGGGAAGATTAGTTCTGGCCATGCCTCTCCCTCCAGACTTGGATGGCCTTCCGTATCTCTGGTATGGCAGCACGGGCCGCCCGCTCTCCTTCCTGAATCATTTCTTCAGCCTTGTCATACATGGTGGAGCTATAGCTCCCTACATTGGGGCGGATAAGTACATCTGCTTCTAATATTCGGTACCTTAAAATCTCCCGCTCCATAATATCGATGGTTTTTGCTATTACGTCAAACATGGATGTAACAGGATGAAATTCCGTTTCCAGAAAGGAGACGTCGACGGCAATAATCAAATCGGCCTCCATCTCCTTTAAGATGGATACTGGTATGCGATCAATCACCGCCCCATCAATGTAATACTGACCATCAATGACAGCCGGTTCAAATATGCCCGGGATAGAAATGCTAGCCCTGACCGCTTCGGCAATAGAACCGGTGCGGAACACCGCCCGTTCCCCTTTTTCCAACTGGGTGGCCACAATGGCCAGCGGTTTGTCCGCCTCTTCAATGCGTTTATCTTTTGTTAAAAGACGAACAAGCTCCTTCACTTTATCTCCTGCCATCAAGCCCATTTTGGACACTTTATAATCCATCCAGTATTTGTGCGGAAAATGATTAATAAATTTTCGCATTCTCTCCGGCGAATGGCCAACGGCATACAAGCTGCCGATCAATGCTCCCATACTGCTTCCGGCCAAACAATGGATCTCTATGCCATGCTCCTCCAAGGTTTGCAACACACCGATATGAGCAAAGCCCCGGGCCCCCCCTGCACCGAGAGCAAGACCAATTTTGGGATGTTCCCTTGTAATCCCGCCTTGCCTGTTCAACCAGGTTCACCCCTTAGCGACATATTTACCGCTACACACTTTTAAAAATATGCCGACAACGGTCAGGCGTTAACCCCTTTATCAAGGTCTAAAGTTACATTGGCTGACGTAGACATATACAAGCCTAACCTTATGCAAGGAGGATTTTTGGATGAAAGCTGCAGCCTATCTGAAAACGGGGATTCTCGCCTTCTTTGCCTTTATTTTGGTGTTACTGATCATCTCTTTTCCTCAGCAAGCATTTGAAGGCTCTTTGCGAGGGTTAAAATTGTGGTGGGAAGTGGTCTTTCCCGCCTTACTGCCTTTTTTTGTCACCTCTGAATTGCTGATGGGATTTGGCGTGGTTCATTTTATGGGTGTCCTGTTTGAACCGTTGATGAGACCCTTGTTTGGTGTGCCAGGTGTAGGCGGCTTCGTCCTGTCCATGGGGCTTTCATCCGGATATCCTATGGGGGCAAAATTAACCGTAAGGCTTAGGGAACAAAATTTAATTTCCCGTATTGAAGGGGAGCGGTTAGTCTGTTTAGCCAGTACTTCTGGACCCTTGTTTATGATCGGCGCCGTAGCTGTCGGTTTTTTTCATGATGCCCGTCTAGGCGTTATGATTGCCCTTTCCCACTATTTGGCCGCATTTTGCGTTGGAATTATGATGCGCTTTCACCATGCTAAAAATACCCCTGGGCCTGAAGAGAGAAACCAGGCAGCCAACTCAACTCATCTGCTCTGGCGAGCCCTGTCCGCCATGCATGAGGCCCGGTTAAAAGACGGCCGGCCCTTTGGCCGGCTGATGGGTGAAGCGGTTACCAGCGCCATCCAAACTTTGTTGCTGATTGGAGGCTTTATTATTGTTTTTTCAGTTTTAAACCATCTTCTTCATACCGTAGGTATTGCTGATCTGTTGGCGGTCATCATCCGCTGGATGACGCAACCTCTTGGAATGGATCCGGCACTCATTCCAGCCATCATTGCGGGTATTTTCGAAATTACGTTGGGGAGCCAACTGGCCAGTGAAGCAGGTGCCCATGTTGAATTGATCCACAAAGTTGCTTTAGCCAGCGCTATAATTGCTTTCAGTGGCTTTTCAGTCCATGCCCAGGTGGCCAGTTTCTTGGCCACCACTGATATTCGATACCTTCCCTATTTTGTAGCCCGAATCATCCATGCTGTCCTGGCTGGACTGTTTGTTTATATTTTATGGAATCCTCTCTCTTCTTATTTGTTTCCAGAAACTGCACCGGCTTGGTGGCCAACTGAGCAAATGGAAAGATTCCCCTTCACCCACCTCGATCTATGGCGGTATAGCGTTCTTTTGGCTTTGATAGTTACCATTTGGTTTGGTATAACGATCCTTTGGGCCAAGCGACAGTTAAAAGAAAGGGTTGAGCCTTAATTTAACCCTGGTAATTGGCAAACTTTTTCCTCAGAGCCTCCTCCACTTCAGGGGGTACAAGATCGGAAACAGAGGCATTATATTTGGCCACTTCTTTAACGATGCTTGAGCTTAGGTAAGAATATTTATTATTGGTCATCATAAAAAAAGTTTCAATCGAATCATCCAGTTTACGGTTGATCGCGGCCATCTGCAATTCATATTCAAAGTCGGAGACCGCTCTAAGCCCTTTTACGATTGTATTGGCCCCTTTACGATTCATATAATCGATCAACAAGCCATCAAAGGCATCGATTTCCACACCTGGAATTCCTTTGGTTACTTTTTTTAATAATTCAATCCGTTCCTCAACGGTAAACAGAGGTTTTTTACTGGAATTGTTCAGCACGGCCACGATCACATGATCAAAAATTTTTGCCGTTCTTTGGATAATATCTAAATGGCCATATGTTACAGGATCAAAACTTCCAGGGCAGACAGCTTTAATGGTCACGTCAACTCCTCCTTTGTATAGATATGAACCGCGGTATCGCCATAAATTTGTCGCTTATACAGGGTTAAACTGTCATAGCGCTCTGCCATTGGCCGTTCCTTTGCTGATTCAAAAACCAATATGCCGCCTTCCATAAGCAGGCTTCTCTTGGCAATCAGATCTAATAAAGTATTCACTTTTTCCCAACTATAAGGGGGATCTAAAAAAATAATATTGAACTGCTGCTTTTTTTTGGCGAGAATATGTACAGCCCGTATGGCATCCTGTTTGTAAACCTCACTTCTCTGCTTTAGGCCCAACTCTTGAATATTTTTTTTTATAATTTTGACCGCTTGTCCGGCATAATCTACAAAAATAACGTGTGAACACCCCCGGCTCAAGGCCTCAATACCTAAACTCCCCGTACCGGCAAACAGGTCCAGTCCATACCCGTCCCGATAAACCCTGTTGGGCACCAGGTTAAATATGGCTTCTTTCACCCGATCAGATGTGGGACGGGTCTTAAATCCAGGTACTGAGAATAAAGGACGTCCTTTGAGCGCTCCCGCAATCACCCGCATCCCGGTCACTTCACTCTCTATTCAAGAATCTTTTATTATGTTATCACAAAATGTATTTTTTTAGGTATAAAATTTGTTTTGGTGTCCATACTGATAATGTCGGCAGAAATGCCGATGACAACCGCGGAGAAGACTTACGTTTCCCCATAAGCTCTTCCTCCGGTTTCTCCTCTCCCATTTTTGGCTGCCTGCCTAGTGAGGCGGGCGGCTTTTTTTTTTGCACTCCGATATGTAAGGGCCTTAACAAAAAATTGGCGACTGAGCGCCAATTTAGTCCACCTTTGTTTTTCCATTTTCCCTAACTTTATTTCCATCTATATTTTTCCGTGAAATAGATTGAAAGTAAGCATCCAACTCATGTTGATAAGATGGTTCCACTTTTTTGACATAGTTAAGCCGGTTAAGCTTAGATATTGTTTCTTCGGCTTGATCTTCGTCCACATATAATATGGCATAGCGCATACGTTCAGAAACATAATGCACGTTGCCAAACTTGCGCAAATGGCGAGCCCTTCTCAGCTGATTTAGCCAGACTGCCATTCCCCTTTTTCTCACCAACATGTAAGCCATCTCCCCGTGTCAGAGATTCTGCTTTTACCCAATATCCTAGCATTGGTCCTGGCAGTATGGCAACCGCTGGTTGACCGCAACTGAAATGGTGAGGACTTTTTTTCTATACCTCTGTCGAGTCGTCTTTTTTAGGTAGAGAAATGGTAAATGTCGTTCCGCAGCCTATTTTGCTATGCACATCAATCTGTCCCCCATGCGCTTTAACCAGGTCTTTGACAATGGCCAAGCCAAGTCCAGTTCCTGACTTACCCCTGGTTCGAGCTTTATCCGTTTTGTAGAAGCGTTCAAAAACAAAAGGAAGATCTTCTTCGGGAATGCCATGCCCTGTATCTTTAACAGAAATAATGGCGCCCTTTTCATTCTCCTTCAGCGAGACAGTCACCTTTCCTGAAGGAGCGGTATGTCTGATGGCATTGTCAATCAGGTTGGTTAAAATCTGTTCAATACGGTCCTCATCGATGTCATAACGGTGGCGCGTTACCTCTATTTCTTCCACAAGGTCGATCCTTTCCTCCCTGGCCAGATTGAGGAACTTATGATAAGTATGGCGAACAATAGGGTCCAAAGGCATTTCTTTCAGGTCCAATTCCAAATGGCCTGCTTGGATGCGAGCCAAATCCAAAAGATCGTTCACCAACCTGCCCATGCGCAAAGATTCTTCATGAATAATTTTAACGATTTCCTGACGCTCTTCAGGGGAAGTGACCACTTCATCCATCAACGCCTCACTATACCCTTGCATCATGGCCAGTGGGGTGCGCAATTCGTGCGATATATTGGCGACAAAATCGTTGCGCAACTTGTCCAAGCGCTCCTGCTCCGTCATATCCCGTACCACGGCCACCGCACCTCTTAGCTTTTCCGCATTGTATAGTGGCGCCATGGCAATGGTCCAAGAGCGTCCTTGAGCCGTTACCGTGGCCACCTGTTCCTCTTCGGTTTGAACTACTTTATTAAAGATATCAAGAAAAAGCTTGGGTAAGGCCTGCTGATCTTCTATATTTTCTTCAAACCGCCACGTTTTCAACATGTTTTCCGCCGGGGGATTAATTAAAATAATTTCAGCATCTCGATTGAGGGTGATCACCCCATCCACCATACTGCGCAATATGCTGGACAAAAGCTCCTTTTCATGGGATAAGGCTTGGATGGAATCGTTCAATTGGGCAGCCATATGATTGAACGTTTGGGCCAAATCACCAATTTCATCGTGGGAGCGAATGGGCACCCGGGAATGGAAATCCCCTTTGGCCATGTTGACAGCCGCCTCTTTCATTTGCACCAGAGGATAGGTGATCCGGGTTGACAGAAAGAAGGCAAATATTGTTGTTAACAGAATGGCGATCCCGGCAGCATACAGAATGATGCGCTGGGTGGCGGCAACGGTTTCCTGGATCACCCCTAACGGCTGATATAAAAAGACGGCTCCATCGGTCCTGTCGTCAACCATAATGGGAACAGCCACAATCAACACATCAAGGTCCAAAAGCTGATCTTCTGCCTGCACAGGAAAATGGCCCCGCTTATTGATGATTTTGCCTCGAAACACTTGCTTAAGGTCTTCATCATCAAACAAGGTTTCCACATCAATAATGGGAAGATGAGCATTGGCCGATACTTCCCAATACTCATGATGTTCCGGGCCAATCACCACCAGGCTGGTTTGGGTGACTTCTACCAGTTCCTTAGCTATATAGCGGGCTTCGGAATCGTGCTCATAGGTTACAAATATGTCGGCAATTTTTTGACCAAGATCAAGCATCAGTTCCCGTTGCTCTTCAAAATAGAAATGGTCAAAAAACTGAACCAATAACAAGGTGAGAATAATGAGTACGACGGCCACCAAAAGGAGGATGGTGGCCCACACCTTGCCGACAACGCTGCGCCACAACAGTTTCACTCGTTGGACACCTCAAACTTATAGCCGACACCCCAAACGGTGGCGATCATCTTGGAGGCCTCTTCAGAATGGCGATTCAATTTTTCCCTTAAGCGTTTAACGTGAGTGTCCACAGTTCTTAAGTCACCAAAAAATTCATAGTTCCACACATCTTTAAGGAGTTGTTCCCGGGTAAATACCTTATTGGGAGAGCTGGCCAGATAGTATAATAGATCATACTCTTTTGGTGTTAACGCTACTTCCTCATTATTAACCATCACTTGATGGGCGTCGTGATCAATGGTGAGCTGCGGAAAGATCAACACGTTTCTTGGCTTTTGATCGGTGCTCAAGTAAGCGGTCTCAGAGGATCGGCGTAAAACCGCTTTAACCCTGGCCACCACTTCCCGTGGGCTGAAGGGCTTAACCACATAATCATCCGCTCCCACCTCAAAGCCTTCAATGCGACTGGCCTCTTCCCCGCGGGCTGTGATCATGATGACCGGCGTTGCCTTTTTTTCCCGGAGACGCCGACACACCTCAATGCCATCCATTTTAGGCAGCATTAAGTCTAGCATAATCAGATCATAATCTTGATTTAAAGCTTTCTCCAAGGCCTCTTTTCCATCGGCAGCTTCATCGATGGTGATGCCTTCCTTCTCCAAATACAACCGAAGCAAACGCCTGATCCGCTCTTCATCATCAACCACAAGAATATGGTGATCTGTCATCAATTTTCACCTCACCAAAAGGAATGATTTAACCAGACACATAAGAGTGAAGGCCAGCAATAACCAGGTTGACAAAGACCAGATTAAACATGATGATGATAAACCCTAAAACGGCTAACCAGGCCGACTTGGCCCCATGCCAGCCTCGGCCCAGACGTAAATGGATATAAGCGGCATAAAACAGCCAGGTGATGAGTGCCCACACTTCTTTAGGGTCCCAACCCCAGAAGCGGCCCCAGGCTTCCTCAGCCCAAATCATGGCAAAGACCAGGCCACCCAACGTAAAGATAGGGAAAGCAATGATGATGGCGCGGTAACATATTTCATCCAACAAGGCGGGAGATAAATCAGCCAGCAGGGATTTTAACCTTTCAGCAATCGGCTTTTTACTGATTAAACGGATCACCAGGTATAAAAGAGCTCCCACCACAACTGACCAAACGATGGTGTTCAGCTTGCGCGGCGCTTCTCGCCCTTTTAGCCAGGTGGGCGCTTCCACCAGAGGCTGCATTCGCTCAGGCGTTAAGTATTCACCATCCTTGGGACCCACAACAGGGGGCAATGTATAGGTTAATGTTTGCTCTTGGCCCCGTTCGTTCACATAGTTAAACTGTGCTTCATAGCCCATGGCTGTAAAGAGAATGGAGAGGCCTATAAAAGCGATCAACATGAATATGAGCGCCATGCAAATTTCCAACAGGCGGCGATGCCAAAGGGGGTTGTCTTGATCGACAGTTCGGATCAGATACATTAAACCAGCCGCAAAACCGACGGCAAACAGTCCTTCTCCCAAAGCAACTACAGAGACATGTAACGTAAGCCAATGGCTCTGTAAAGCGGGGATCAGCGGTTGCGGCGTTTTATCAAATACCGCTGCCCAACCCAATAGTGACACTACGAGAGGCAAGGTAAAGACGCCCAGAGCGGTGGAGCGATACAGCCAATAGATGACCAAATACCCTAGCACGATGGCAAGAGCCAATAAGCTCATAAACTCAAACATGGAGCTGACCGGTGCGCTCCCCTTGCCTACCCAGCGTAAAATCCAGTACAACAGGTGAAAAATGGAACCAAGGGCAGCGACCCCAAACCCTAAGCGTCCCCATTTTTGTTTTAAAGCTTCTCTTCTTTCCTGCTCCATCCGTCGCCCCGTAATGGTGATGACAAAGAAAACGATGGCCACCAGATAGAGGAAAAAAGCAATCAGCAAAGATTTACTGCTATAACTAATCAGCTGTTCATTCATCCATTGGAACCTCCTTATCCAGGGTCCGCTTATCCAGGGGGAGACCTGTTAAATCGATGAGACGCTCCACCTCTTGTTTAAAGGAGAACCAGTTTTTATGAGTGTAAGCCGCTAGCATGATGGCCCCATCCTGTTCTTGAACCCAAATACGCTTATGCTGCCAATAAAAGCTGATCACCAGGCCAAGCATGATCAGAGCAAGACCAAAATAAATAATGGGTAAACTGCGCTCGGTGCGCACCATTAAACCGGTCACATTGTTGAAAGCGATGTTTTTAATTTTTAAGGCGTATTCATTTTCGGCTCCTGGCGCCACAATGGTTTGCTGAATTAAGACCATACTGGTTTCACCAGCAGGATTATCCGGTGTGATCACCCGGAAGATAAAGGCGGGGTTGTTGGGAATGGGTGACTTCGTTTGAGGCTCTTTTTTGGCATCCAGTTCAAAGTCAGGATAGTACTCCACCAATTCCACTTTAAAGCCGTTGCCCAAATCATATTCAGACGCAGGGTCAAACAGATCGATCTCCACCAAGCCCACTTCTTCCCCACTTTCCTGGTGGGTGAGGGCAAAGGTAAATTGACTAAATTCATTCATCTTATAATCCGACTGATAAAAGGAAAGGCCCTCATGGCGCAGGGGATCATTCACCCGAATGGTATGGCGTTTAATCTCCCTCAATTCCCTTTGACCCGATTGGGTAGCCATGTTCTCGTACAGAACCGCCTCAGTCCGAAATTCTTCCGGAATTAAGGGACCTTCTTCATCATTTTGTTCATAAAATTCAACCTCAAAACCTTCGCTCTTAATGTAATATTTATTTTCTGTCCCCGGAACGGGCACCGTTTCCCCATCCCGTATCCATACATACTGATCCATGGAAAAGCCGGGGAGGATGCGGAGTAGCGCGCCTAACAGCAGAACGATCAACCCCAGATGAACCACATAGGCACCCCAGCGGCTGAAGCGGTTTTTCTCACCCATCACCGCTTTCTCCCCAGTCATCACCTTGTACCGCATCGATTTCAGTACGTCTGCCACGTTGGCCAAGGTTTGTTCCGGATCATCCACCACTACCCGACCGCTGATTCTCTGCCGCTGCATGAACCGGGGGTGGCGCCTCACCTGTTGATTTTTCAAGGATCGGTACAAAGGGATACCCCGGTCAATGCTGGATACCACAATGGAGATACCAGACAGCAAAAGTAAGGTAATATACCACCAGGAGCTGTACATTTGATGAAAACCTAAGCTAACATACAAAAAACCCGCAAATCCATATTGATCAGGATAATATTGATACGGATCAGCGGTTGCGGGGATATACATTTGCTGTGGATAAATTGTCCCAAACATTGAGACGATCAACGTGATGACCAAGAGGCCAACGCCCACCTTGACAGAAGCAAAAAAATTCCATATGTAGTCCACAAATGTTTTATTTTTCTTTCTGGAGCGAAGAGCCGCTCCTTCATAGCGCATATATAAAATGCCCTGATCCTTTTCGTCAAAGGGTTTACCGCACCGTTCACACAGTTCGGTCCCTACAGGATTGACATGGCCGCATTCACATTTCAGTGTTGACATATTGTTCACCGCCTAGGGTACGATCGCTTCCAAATGAGCTTTAATCATTTCATCCGTCATCATACTTTGCACTTTAGCTACCACGTATCCGTCTTTATCGATGAAGAAAGAGGTAGGGATGGGAATGATACCGTAGCGTTGCGTGACGCTGCGGTCTTCATCCAATAAAATGGGAAACGTTAAATCATATCGATCTTTAAAGCGGGAAGCCACCAAACGGGACTCAGCAATATTGATGGCCAAGATTTGAATGCCTTTATCTTTGTATTGTTGGTATTGCCTTTCGATGGCCGGCATTTCCTCCCGGCAAGGCGGACAATTGGTGGCCCAAAAATTAAGCATTACCCCTTGCCCTCTGAAATCCTTCAAGCTCACCGGCTCTCCATCCAAATTGAGCAAGGTAAAATCAGGAGCGAGGTCCCCCACATCAAAGGGTGAATCATCTGCTGTGTAGGCCGCGATAAACGCACTCGCCACGGCCAAAAATATAACGCCCAGAACAATGATGCGGATCCACCTGTTTCTCATCGTTCATCCCCTTACTTCCCTGTTGACTTCATTATAACAAAGATGAAAATTATACCTTCTACTCCATTTATGAACGTTATGTGACGAGTCGTTTTAAACGCTCTATCTCATCTGGCCTTAGCTGTCTATACTCCCCTTCCTTTAAACCGTCCAGGGTTAAAAAGGCATACTGTTCTCGATGCAGCGCCAAAACAGGATGACCAATCGCCTTAAACATTCGGCGCACCTGACGTTTGCGTCCCTCATAAATGGCGATCCTGATTTCAGCTTGATTCAGTTTAGGATTAACAGCAAGTAGCTTAATTTTGGCCGGAGCCGTCCAACCATCCTTTAGTTTAATGCCGCGTTTCAATTTATCCAGTTGGCTCCGGGTCGGGATGCCCTTAACGATGGCCCGATAAACCTTGTCCACTTGAAAAGAAGGATGCATCAAACGGTAAGCCAGATCTCCATCGTTGGTCAATAGAAGCAAGCCCGATGTATCTCGATCCAGTCGTCCGATAGGATAGATTCTCTCCTGAATGTGTGTAAAATAATCAAGCACCACTTTTCGACCATGGGGATCACGAACGCTGGTTATCACACCGGTCGGCTTATAAAACATGTAGTACAGCTTTTTTTGAAGGTCAATCTTCCGTCCATCTACCTCGATGATATCTTGCTCCGGATTGACGACCGTTCCCAATTTGGTCACCACTTGACCGTTCACCTTCACTTTTCCCTCTAAAATCATTTGTTCAGCCTTTCGCCGAGAGGCTACCCCGCTATGGGCCAACACCTTCTGTAAACGCTCCATCTGCTTCACTTCCCATTGGCTGCTATAATACAAACGTATTTTTTTACAGCACATTATCGTTTTCCTGATTTTCATTGTAGCCCAATTAGATTAACAAAATCAAAAACAGCCGGACCCTCCCTTTGTCCGGCTGTCAACCATTCGTTTATAACACTTAGGGTTTATAACGTGTTTATCAAGTAGTTTATAGCCAAAAAGGATTAACCAAATACCAAGGTGACAATAAAAATAGCTGCTATAAAACCAACCAAATCTGCCAAAAGACCAACTTTTAAGGCATAGCCGATTTTGCGCACGCCTACAGCGCCAAAATAGACGGTGATGACATACAGGGTGGTATCGGTACTGCCCTGCATGGTGGAAGCCATGCGTCCTAAAAATGAGTCTGGACCAAATTGTTCAATAATATCAGTGGTAATGGCCAACGCACCTGCCCCTGAAATGGGACGAATCAACGCAAGGGGGACCACCTCACTGGGGACATGCAAAATCGCAAGAAGGGGGGAGATGGCCGCTAGAAAATAATCTAACGCTCCGGAGGAACGGAAGATGGAAACCGCAACCATCATGCCTACCAAGTGGGGAATCAGGCTGATGGCCATATTAAATCCATCTTTAGCTCCGTCCACAAAGGTTTCATAGACTGGAACTCCCTTAGCCAGACCATACACCAAGATGATAAAGATTAAAGCAGGAATGGCCCAAACGGAGATCGTGCTGATAAGATCAAACATTTTCATCCCCCTATGACCGGCATGTCATTGACCCAAAGTTTTTTTTCTGTACCACCGATCAATTAAAACGGCTGCCACAGATGAACACAGGGTGGCAAACAGGGTGGTGCCCACAATCTCCACCGGATTGGCTGATCCGTAATTCATCCGGATCGCAATGATGGTCGTTGGTATGATGGTTAAGCTGGACGTGTTTAAGGCGAGCAGGGTGATCATGGCGGACGAAGCCTTCTCTTTGTGGGGATTCAATTTTTGTAGCTCTTCCATCGCCTTCAGTCCCATGGGAGTAGCAGCATTGCCCAATCCAAAAAAATTGGCGCTCATATTGGCTAATATATACCCCATGGCCGGATGATCTTTTGGAACACTGGGAAAGAGCCATTGGGCCAAGGGGCTTAATAATTTCGTAAACTTTCCCATCAGACCGGAATCTTGGGCAATTTTCATCATCCCCAGCCAGAAAGCCAGGATGCTGATAAACCCAAAACATAGGGTGACGGCCGTTTTAGCCCCTTCAAAGGCCGCATCGTTGACCGCCTGCATATTCCCTTCCAGTGCAGCCACCACTATGCCGATGATAATCATGCCAAACCAAATGTAATTAACCATGGAAAACACCTAACGTTGAGTGAAATATCTTTTTAAAATAACGCCAATATGATTCTTGTTCATCATTGGCCTGGAAAACCAAGGGGGTTCGTCCGATGGGTTCCTCGTCTAAATAGTAGTACATATAACCTGCTGGGTACGGAATGTGATCCAAGGTTTCATTTTGAAAGACGGGCTCTAGCACCAACTTCCGTCTGATCTGTTCATCCTGCCTAAGAGGATATTTAAAGCTATTTAAATATTTAAACTGGCCATCGCTTCGGACCAGCTCTCCATGGGGAACCGTTGCCCCCGCCTCGGCCAACGGGGTTAAATCATAGTGGGAATAGCCATATTCAAAGAGAGCCATATGATCCCGCCAGTCATTAGAGGCATTTAAAGTGACGGCGATTAAGCGATGCCCATCTTTGGTGCTAGAGGAAACCAATGTCCGTCCGGCTCGCTTCGTATATCCCGTTTTAACACCATCAGCATAAGGATACATGGAGAGCAGGCGATTTTTGTTATACCACACTCGGTCCCATGCTTCTCCTTCCATGGGCACCGTTTTCCGTTTGGTGGAAACAATGGTGGCAAAAGTTTCATTTTGCATGGCATAAGCCGCCAACACAGCCATGTCATAGGCGGTAGAGTAATGTTCCTCATGGGTATCTAATCCATGGGGATTGCCGAAGACGGTATTGGTCATGCCCAATTCCGCCGCTTTTTGATTCATTAGAAAGACAAACCCTTCCTCAGATCCGCCAATATGCTCAGCAATAGCCACTGCCGCATCATTTCCAGAACGGAGCATCAGACCGTAGAGCAATGCTTCCAAGGTGATTTTTTCACCTGGCATTAAATAAATGGATGAACCTTCTACGCCGGAAGCTCTTGGGGATACGGTAACCACATCATCTAAATTGCCCAATTCGATCGCAATAATGGCTGTCATGATTTTGGTAATGCTGGCAATGCGCAAGGGTTCATGCCCATTTTTCTCATACAGAACCCTACCTGATTCCGCATCCATCAGCACAGCAGCCTGAGCCGAAACAGAGACCTCCCTTTCATTCACATTGGCTTTAACAGGAGGAGCAGAACAAATTATGAGAAGGGTAACAAGTATCAATGTCAAAACCTTTTCCTTGTTCCTGAGCACCACGACACCCTCCAGCACCACAGCATTTGTACAAGTATATGCTTATCCACAGGGGATAGAACTGAGAGCAAATAAAAACCCGCCGGCTAGCGGCGGGAAAACAATGCTTCAATCTCACGCTCTTCTCCTAATTGTTCGGGCAAGGGAGGCAAATCATCTAAACTGTTTAGGCCAAAGTAATCAAGAAATTCTTTTGTAGTGCCGTAAAGGATGGGGCGTCCGGCTCCTTCTTTCCGCCCCACTTCTTTAATCAAGGACTTACTCAGCAAAGTGTTGAGGGCCTTTTCGCTTTTCACACCCCTTATTTCTTCCACTTCAGATCGAGTAATGGGCTGCTGATAAGCGATGATGGCTAAAGTTTCCAAAGCGGCTTGAGAGAGTGTGGACTGGGTGGGAGAAGAAGCCAGTTTTTCAAAATAAGGAGCATGTTCAGGTTTAGTGGCCAGTTGGTAGGTACCGGCCACTTCAATGATTTGCAAACCTCGGTTTTGAGCCTGATACTCCCTTTTCATTTCCTCGAGAAGGGCCAAAACTTCATTTTGCATCAGATCGAGCACTTCTGCGATCTGCTTCAGCTCAAGACCTTCATCTCCGCTTATAAACAGTAAACCTTCTATGATCGATTTATAGGCCTCTCGCTCCATGTTCACCAGACTCCACATTTGAAATTATAATTTCTCCAAACAAACGATCCTGAGTACAATAAACCTCTTTCTTCTTGATTAACTCCAACAATGCTAAAAAGGTGGTCACAATGTAAGGGCGTTCCCACTGATCAGCAAAGAGCTGACTAAAGGTAATCGTTTGTTTTTGCTTAAGTGTTTCTTTTATCTCAATCATTCGTTGTTCAAGGGTGATGGGCTCACTTTGAACCGTATTGACCGGCGGTTCTTTCTTTTTACTTAATACGGCTAGGAAAGCGGCCGTCAAGTCATACAGGCTGACAGGAGCCAGCGTCGGGGAGGGTGATTGATCGACGTAAGGAGAAAGATCACCAGGGGGCCTCGTAAAGATTAAGCTGCGCTTAGCCTCCTTCTGGCGAAAAAAGGGAACCATCAGTTTATATTTTTTATACTCAATCAAGCGTTCTAGCAAGGCTTGCTCGAGGTCTATCTCATCTTGCCCCTCCACTTCATCTGGCTCCTCTCTTTGGGGGAGCAACATCTTACTTTTGATGGCTAACAGCGTGGCCGCCATCACCAAATATTCGCTGGCAATTTCCAACTGTTCTTCCTCAGCCTGCCGGATATACTCCATATATTGATCCGCAATTTCCGCAACCGAAATTTGATAAATATCCACTTCCGACTTTTCAATCAAATGGAGCAATAGATCCAAAGGGCCTTCAAAGGAACTCAGCTTAACCTTTAACATCTTAAATCTTATCGGTTGATTTGTTTAAGCAGATTGGCCATTTCAATGGCACTCTGGGCCGCTTCCCATCCTTTGTTGCCCGCTTTGGTCCCCGCCCGTTCAATGGCCTGTTCAATGGTTTCGGTTGTTAACACCCCAAAGATGACGGGTAGGTTAAGCTCCAAATTGAGACGAGAAATCCCTTTGGATACCTCACCGGCCACATAATCAAAATGGGCGGTTGCTCCCCGGATGATACAACCGAGGGCAATGATGGCATCATAATCTCCACGCTGCGCCAACGCTTTAACTGCCAGGGGGAGTTCAAATGCACCGGGTACCCAGGCCACATCGATATTATCTTTGGAAACACCGTGTCGCAGCAGGGCATCTTGGGCGCCGGCCAAAAGCTTTTGAGTAATAAATTCATTAAAGCGACTAACCACTAGACCAATCTTTAAGTTTTCACCCACTAAATGACCTTCAAAGTGTTGTCCCATCTATCGTCTCTCCTTTATTTGGTCTGTTGTATATCTATCTCTTTAGTCCATATGCAAATAGTGGCCTAGTTTGATTTTCTTCGTTTCCAGGTATCTGCGGTTTTCTTTATGAATTTCCGTTTCCAGCGGTACTCTTTCGACAATCTCAAGTTCATATCCTTCCAGCCCGGCAATTTTTCGAGGATTATTGGTAAGCAAACGCATTTTGCGAACGCCCACATCTTTTAAAATTTGGGCTCCAAGACCATAATCCCGTAAATCGGGGGCAAATCCCAATTTCTCGTTGGCTTCCACGGTATCAAACCCTTTATCTTGCAGGGTATACGCCTTCAATTTGTTGATTAAACCTATCCCTCTCCCCTCCTGCCGCATGTAGACCAGCACCCCTTTTCCTTCCGCTTCAATCTGCTTTAAGGCTGCGTGAAGCTGGGGCCCGCAATCACAGCGATAGGAGCCAAAAATATCTCCCGTCAAACATTCAGAATGGACGCGAACTAAAACAGGCTCACTGGGGTCAATCGTTCCCTTGACCAAGGCTAGGTGTTCTTTATTGTCCAGCACATTGCTGTAAGCGATCACTTTAAATTTGCCATACTCTGTCGGAAGATCCACTTCCACTTCACGCTTAATCAATGTATCTTTTCGATTGCGATATTTGATTAAATCTTTGATCGTAATCAGCTTTAGATTAAATTTATCAGCGATTTCCCGCAACTGGGGAACCCGCGCCATGGTGCCGTCTTCATTCATAATCTCACAAATAATGCCAGCAGGATAAGCCCCACATAAACGGGCCAAGTCGACGGCGGCTTCCGTATGGCCGGCTCGACGCAAAACGCCCCCTTCCTTGGCAATCAGAGGAAAAATATGGCCTGGCCGCTTAAAATCAGATTGTTTGACGCCAGGATCAATTAAAGCCCGGACCGTCTCAGATCGTTCAAACGCTGAGATGCCTGTGGTGGTTGTCTTATAGTCTACTGAAACGGTAAAGGCTGTACCATGTGGGTCCGTATTGTGATCCACCATCGGCTCCAGATTAAGTTCTTTTGCTCTCTCTTGAGTGATGGGGACGCAAACCAACCCCCGGCCGTGCGTCACCATAAAGTTGATGATTTCAGGCGTACATTTTTCAGCCAAGGCCACAAAGTCCCCTTCATTCTCTCGATCTTCATCATCCACCACAATCACTATTTTGCCTTGTTTCAGATCAGCAATGGCTTCTTCTATACTGTCAAACATGATGCCCACCTCCAGTGTTCACTTACGCAAAACCGTTCTCCCGTAATAATTCTAAGGTGATGCGGCTGGGACTTTCTCCCTGTTTTTCCCTTAGACCACCCAGCCGAACTTCCAAGAGACGATCCATATATTTGGCCAGCATATCGCATTCTAAATTAACCGGATCACCCTCATGTTTGGTGTGTAAGATGGTGGCGGTTAAAGTATGGGGAATAATGGAGACGGAAAATGTATCTTGGGTTACATCAACCACCGTAAGACTGATGCCGTCCACAGCAACAGATCCCTTTGGAACCAGGAAAGGCATCAGTTCCGGTTTGGTCCGGATGAAAAAGTAAACGGCATTATGTTCAGGATGAATGCGGGTAATCACCCCAGTACCATCCACATGGCCAGTGACGAAATGGCCACCAAACCGGCGGTTAGCCGTCATGGCCCGCTCCAAATTTACTTTGCTGCCAGGGGTCAACGTTTGTAACGTGGTGGCCTTTATGGTTTCAGGCATCACATCGACGGTAAAGGTGTTGCCCGTAAAGGCGGTAACCGTCAAACAAACGCCATTGACGGCAATGCTATCCCCAATTTGTACATCTTCTAAAACCGTGGAAGCCGCAATGATTAACTGATAATCTTTTGCTCCTTTCTGAATGGCTTGCACAGTTCCGATCTCCTCAACGAGGCCTGTAAACATCTCTTTTCGCCTCCATCATCTAGAAATAACCAACCACTTTAAGATCTTGTCCAATCCATTCCACCTGTACATCCCTTAACGACACGCTTTCAGCTAAAGCTTGTATGCCCGGACCGCCAAAAGCACCTGGGGCTGTCTTTCCACCGATCAATTTAGGGGCTAAATAGGCCACCAATTTTTGGGCATAGCCACCATAGAGAAAGGATGCATTCACTTCACTTCCCCCTTCGACAAGTAAGGAAGTGATCCCCTCTTCACCCAAAATGGTGAGCATCCGCTCTATATCGACGGTTGGCCCTTCATTGGTGATAAACACTTTGACCCCTTTTTGCTCCAGATGTTTCTTTTTCTCTTCAGATGCCTGCTGGGTGGTAAAAATCCAGGTTGGCGCATCATGGGTATCCAACAGGTTGGCATCAAGAGGAATTTTTAAACTGGAGTCCAACACCACGCGTACCGGCTGCCTGGACCCTCCCTTAAGCCTTGCCGTCAAACGAGGATTATCCTTTAGCACGGTGTTAATCCCCACTAAAATGGCATCTTGATGGCGTCGTAAAAGGTGAACATCATGCCGGGCTTCCTCACCGGTAATCCACTGGCTTTCCCCGCTGGATGTGGCAATTTTCCCATCCAGAGTGGTTGCCGTTTTTAAGGTGACAAATGGCCGTCGATGAACGATATAATGGTTAAACACTTCATTTAGTTTCTCGGCCTCTTTTTGCCCCACTCCCACTGTTACATCCAGCCCCGCTGCTTTTAGCCGTTCGATTCCTCTCCCTCTTACAATAGGATTGGGATCCGTTGTGGCAATGACCACCCGTTTGACCCCTGCCGCAATTACGGCTTCGGTACAAGGCGGGGTCTTGCCATGGTGATGGCACGGCTCCAAAGTGACATAGAGGGTAGCCTCCCGAGCCTGATCCCCTGCCATCTTTAAGGCATTAATTTCGGCATGGGGTCCCCCCGCTTTCAGATGGGCACCAAAGCCGACGATCTCATTATTTTTCACCAGCACAGCACCAACCAGCGGGTTGGGGGATGTTTGCCCTTGAGCGGTGCTGGCCAACTGAAGGGCCAAACTCATGTAATGCGCATCCCAGTCCACCAGCTGCCCCTCCCTCTTAAACAAGATCAGCCCCAGGACCATTTCCTGGGGCTGATCAATGGGATGTCTATGTGAAAAATATCACAAATGTAAATTCCAACCCATTTTTAACAAAAAATACCAACTTAGGCATGTACATCCTATCTGCACATGCGCACCCTTTCCTTCTCCCATCCAGACTTTCACTGTCGGCTCTGGCTTTTCACCAGATCCACCGCAAAATTTGCGGGTCACGGGCTCCGGATTTAAACAATCCGTTACCGCCGGTCGGGAATTTCACCCTGCCCCGAAGGAAAACCATATGCTGTTATCTCCAGTATACTTGAACAACATCAAACTGTCTACATCCAAGTTGCTTCCAGCTTATGGGGCAGAATGAATCCGGATGGTTTTAATCCGGTCGTGGCCCTGAAACTGATCAACTGCTTCCATCCCTTTGGTGACCTGGCCGAAAACGGTATGTTGTCCATCTAAATGGGGCTGAGCCTGATAACAGATGTAAAATTGACTCCCCCCTGTGTCCCGGCCAGCATGGGCCATGGCCACGCTTCCTCTGACGTGGGGTCGGGGATTGATTTCACACTTAATCGTATAGCCCGGTCCACCGGTCCCATCTCCATTTGGACAGCCACCTTGAGCCACAAAACCAGGAATCACCCGATGAAAAGTTAACCCATCATAAAAACCAGATTCAGCCAATCGGACAAAATTATCGACAGTATTAGGGGCAACATCATCAAACAGCTCAATCTCAATTTCAGCACCATTTTCCATCACAATAACCGCATGACGAGACATGGGCCCACCTCCCTCCTACCTTTGAGACATTTTGGTGGCCAGGGGGAGATCCCGCTCCACCAAATCAGCGTAACTTTCCCTGCGAACGATCAGTTGAGCCTCTCCATCTTTAACCAGAACAACCGCCGGTCTAGGAATGCGATTATAATTGTTAGCCATGGCATAGCCGTAGGCCCCAGTGGAAAATACGGCCAAGAGATCACCTTGTTTGACACGGGGCAATTTAATATCCCGAATCAAAATGTCGCCCGATTCACACAGCTTTCCAGCCACTGTATAAAGCGTGTCGGGAAGATCATGCATGCGGTTAGCCAAACAGGCCTCATATTTAGCCTGGTATAAAGCAACGCGCAAGTTGTCGCTCATTCCCCCGTCCACGGCAACATAATGGCGGATACCAGGAATCTCTTTCTCGGCGCCAAGGGTGTAGATGGTGGTTCCTGCTTCCCCCACAATGCTCCGACCAGGTTCAATCCACACCTGTGGCAATGCTAATCCTAAAGCTGGCCACGACTTTAGCAAGCTCTCCACTAAAGCATCAACATACTGTTGAGGTTTAAGCGGGGTATCTTCCTGCGTGTACCTTATGCCAAAACCGCCCCCCAAATTAAGTACGGCCGGTTGCCAGTGTAGTTCCTGGTTAAGCTTGCTTACAAAATGCGCCATGCGTTCAATGGTCAGCTGAAAGGCCTTGGTCTCAAAAATTTGGGAGCCAATATGAACATGTAAGCCCAGTAGATGGTAGTGAGGCAGAGCCAAAGCTTGCTGAACCGCTTCAAACGCTTGACCGCTGTTTAAATCAAAACCAAATTTGGAATCGGCCTGTCCCGTGGTGATATATTCATGGGTATGGGCTTCTACGCCAGGTGTGATGCGCAACAAGATGTTAACGTTCATTTGCCGATCTTGGGCCAGTTGATGCAAAAGGGTTAGCTCTGTAAAGTTATCCACGACAAAGGAGCCAATATGATGATCAAGCGCCATGTTTAATTCTTCAATCGATTTGTTATTGCCGTGAAAATGGATGCGTCGGGCTGGAAAGCCGGCAGCGAGGGCCGTATACAGCTCTCCACCTGAGACCACGTCTAGGGAAAGTCCCTCTTCTTCTATTAATTGACAGATGGCGATACTGCTAAACGCTTTGCTAGCATAAGCCACCTGGGCATCGATCCCCTTTTTCTTGAAGGCCTCGACATACGCTTGACATTGGCTGCGTATCAAAGCTTCATCATAAATGATAAGAGGTGTCCCATAGGTTTGGGCCAGTTCAACAACATCACATCCACCAATCTCTAAATGCCCCTGATCGTTGATCAAACTGGTTCCGTGCAGCTTCACGTTTAAGGCTCCTCTCCAACATCCTGAATACACCCACTATAACATAAACGCTTCTCTGAAACAATCGTTTATTGTCCAGCCCCCCAGGCTTACGAAAAAGGGATAAAAATAATCCATTGAAACAGCGAGCCCAGCACTTTGCCGAAAACCATGGCCATAAGTAACCAAATCAGTTTATCCACCAATTTAATGCGCTTGGCCAAGATGGGTAATACGTTTAAAACTTCCGTCAAAGCAGCTGCCAGTAATCCAACAAACATTCCGGCAAATAGTCCAAATAAGAGGGTGATATCTTTAGGCAAATGAAAAAGCATATCTTGAAGCCCGGTCCATGTAAAAAAAACAGCCCCGGCCACAATACTGTTTTCATACCATTTAATGTAGTGAGCCGTTCGGGTTACCTGAGCGAGCCGAGGGGCTATTCCCAATACGGTTAAGAAAGCGACCATGCCGGCCCCCACCGCCAACCCGCCTGCCAGTCCAATGATGATCAAAAATACCGCTTTAAGAACGCTCATCCAATTTGTTTTGAGCCTCCTTATTTTCATTCATAATTACATATTGATCAATGCTTTGCTGGTAATTAAACATTTCCAACTCCAGTGGACTTGGTTCTTCATTTAACCGCTTTTTAAACAGATGGTTAAAAAAAAGAATCATCCCCACACCAATGCCTAAAGAATAGGGGATTTGTAGCCATAAAGGATACTCCTCCTTTTCCCCGGTCAACATTTCAAAAATGCGTTGATGCACCTCCTGCATGCTCACATCTTCGTGAAAATTCATGATGGTTAAGCCTGATCCGATAAAAAGGAGTAGCCAAACAAAGATAACCCATAAAAAGCGAGGGGACTTTGACGGGTAAACGATTTCCAATATGGATTGAGTTGGGCCAATAATTTCGACTTCAAGGTCTGGAAACCGCTTCTGAAGTAACGCAACCACTTGAGTCACATCAATCACAATTAAATGTTTATCCTGGGGGGAAACCTGATGAACCACCATATTCTCAAGCCGACGGTCATCTTCCAGATTGGAGACCAGTTTAGCGATTTGGTTTAGCGTAACCCGCTGATCCGGTTTTACCTGAACCCGGTGGCGCAAACGAAGGTAAATGCGTTCTGACTTAGGCATTGTATCACCATCTTTTTCAAATCCGCTCATCCATCCCTCGTTCAAAATATAGTATGTTCAGTCCCTCATACGCCCATGTATTGATAAAAAAACTCACTTTCCTGGATAGAAAAGTGAGATCAGCCCTTCAGCCGCTCATCTGCTCTTTAATCTGCTGCAATATTTTCTTTTCCAGCCGGGATACTTGAACCTGGGAGATGCCCAAACGTTCAGCCACTTCAGATTGGGTTTGGTCCTTAAAATAACGCAAGTATACAATCAGCTGCTCCCTTTTCGTTAAAGTGGTGATCGCCTCCTTTAAGGCAAGCTGATCAAACCACTTTTGATCACTGTCATCTGAAATTTGATCCATAAGGGTGATAGGATCTCCATCGTTTTCATAAACCGTTTCATGGATAGAAGCAGGCTCTCTTAAAGCTTCCTGGGCAAATACAACCTCCTCAGGCGTAATGCCCAATGCTTCAGCAATTTCACTCACCTGGGGCTGCCGGCCCAAACGTTTGGCCAGCTCATCCTTTTTACGGCGGATTCGATTGGCTGTCTCTTTTAGGGAACGGCTCACCTTAACCGAACCGTCATCCCTTAAAAAGCGTTGAATTTCACCAATGATCATGGGAACGGCATAAGTGGAAAACTTCACATCGTAACTGAGATCAAACTTATCGATCGACTTTAACAGCCCGATACATCCAATCTGAAACAGATCATCCGCTTCATACCCTCTGTTTAGAAAGCGCTGGACGACTGACCAGACCAAACGGGTATTTGATTCGACCAAACGATCCCGTGCCGCAAGGTCTCCCTCTTGGCTCCGTTTGATCAAATCTCTAATTTGGTCATCGCTTAAATACTCATGTGAATGCTTCCATTGCCTCACATCCACGTCCATAAGCATTCTCCTTAGTTACACAATGCTTGATTTGAATGGAGGGTCAACTTCTTCACCATAACCACCGTTGTTCCTTCGCCTTCTTTACTGGTCACCTCAAGACGATCCATAAAATTTTCCATAATGGTAAAACCCATGCCCGACCGCTCTAGCTCAGGCTTGGTGGTGAAGAGCGGCTGTCTGGCCTGATCAATATCGGCAATACCTTTTCCCTCATCTTTAATCACAATGGTGACTTCATCACCGTTTATCTCGGTCGAGAGCGTAATCCAACCTTCCTCATTTTCCTCATAGCCATGAATAATAGCGTTGGTCACCGCTTCAGAGACTACCGTTTTAATATCGGCTAACTGTTCCAGATCAGGATCAAGCTGTGAAACAAATGAGGCTACGGCTACGCGGGCAAAGGCTTCATTTTCACTCTTGGCTAAAAAGCGCAGTTCCATTTTATTGCGAAAGGTCATCTAGGCCACCCCCAACGTATCCAAAGCTTTTTCTTCCGTTTCAGCGACCGTGATGATCTTAAACAGCCCGGACAATTCAAACAGTCGATGAATCGTTGGGGAAATGGCACACACAATCATTTTGCCCCCTAAATGGGAGATTTGCTTATAACGGCCTAAAATGACGCCCAGGCCCGAACTATCCATAAAACTTAATCCCTCTAGATTGAGTAAGATATGCTTAATGGAAGCCTCATTAATTTTTTGCTCTGCTTGCTTCCTGAGCTGCTCCGCCGTATGATGATCAAGTTCTCCGGTGAGGCGGATAATCAGCACATCCTGTTTAGTCACAAACTCCATGTGAAGGGCCACCCTTGTTTCTCCTCCTTTACCGCTTAACATGTAACCTACATTTTCTACATGTTGGAGGCGTTTTCCTTCCAGATGACAAAACTAGAACCACATCGAGTCCTTTGGCCAGGGCAGTGTCGAAAAATAAGGAATACCTGGCCAGCTTCAATGCGGAGAAACAGGAGTGCCCTAAGCTGATTAGGAAGTATGCTCTTGACGGACAGGGACGTTATAAAGAACAGCGCCTGTTCTCTTTAAGAGTTGCCAATAAGAGGCTTTAGCCACATCTTCCTGGGCGGTGATGTCTAGCTCTGTTTCCAATGTCCCATTTCTTTCCACAGTGACTCGGCCCACTACATCTCCTTTCTGAACCGGTGCCAATAAAAATGGAGGTTTGTGAATCGTAGTTTTAAACTCATCCACCGACTCACCTTTTTTAGTCAGCACACTGATTTGACTGGGAGCGATCAAGTCCAATTTGGTTTTTTCCCCTTTATCGACAGTCACCGTATCCAAGCGGTCACCCGCCCGGTAGATGGGATGGATCTGATAGTGATTAAACACATAGTCTAACATTTGGGTTATCGTTTTATTTCGCTCTTTGGGGTTTGGAGCACCCATCACCACGGCGATGAGGCGCATATCCCCTCGCTTAGCCGTGGCAGCTAGACAATATTTGGCCTCACTGGTGTATCCAGTTTTTAAACCATCCATGCCGTCATAAAATTTGACCAAGCGATTGGTGTTTACCAGCCAAAAGGGACGATCTGAATCCTTTCTGAGATAATCTTCATACAGCCCCGTAAAGCGAGTAATCTCGTCGTGTTTTAACAACTCTCGGCTCATCACAGCTATATCCCGAGCCGACGTATAATGCTCAGGGGCTGGTAAACCATTGGTGTTGACAAAATGTGTGTTGGTCAACCCCAGTTCTTTTGCTTTCTCATTCATCATGCGCACAAAATTTTCCTCAGTTCCAGCCACATGTTCAGCCAGAGCCACTGAGGCATCGTTGGCAGAAGCAATGGCCACACCTTTCATTAAGTCTTCTACTGTCATGATTTCCCCTGGCTCTAAGAAAATTTGAGAGCCACCCATGGAAGCTGCTCGTTCACTGGTTCTCACTTCATCCTGCCAATCTAACTTACCCGCCTCAATGGCCTCCATCACCAAGAGCATGGTCATAATTTTAGTGATACTGGCTGGAGGCAAACGCAAATCGGCCTCTTTCTCATAAACCACCTTACCTGTATCCATATCCATCACAATGGCCGATTTCGCTGCTGGTGCAAGATTAAGCTCCCCCTCTTCAGCCTGCACGAAAGGAGCATCTATCCCAACAAGGGTGATTAGAAGAGCAAAACATAACAAAACACGCCCAAGCTTCCCTTTCATAAACACCCTCCATTCTTTTACCATCAGTTTCTCCAATCTATTGACAAGATATTCCTGTAAAGGTAAAAATACCTTTTTCTCCTGGACCGACTCACTTTTACAAAAAAATTGTCCCAAGTCCTAAATTGACCTGGGACAATCTCCTTTTTCTCGCGTCCTATTCTTTTATGCCAATCACACGAATTCGTTTATAATCAGCATACCAGTTTCCCTCTTTATACAGTTTGTCTCTCAAATTGTTTTCAATCTGTTTGATGAACTGGTCTATCTCAGACGAAGGTATACTTTCAAAGTAGGGGCCTGCAAACATCTTCAACCAGTGTTGTAAGCCATTAAACCCATCCTCAAGTTGGGTCAACCGATCAAAGTGCGCGGCATAAACCACTCGGAAACCCACTTGCTCCATAAGGGTGGCATATTCACCAATACTGGGAAAATACCAGGGCGATTCCA